>JBAUIP010000147.1:0-5253 GCA_049683055.1 Pricia sp. | reverse complement strand
GGTCGGTAGCATCATTAAGGGAACTTCCAAAAGCCTGATTAGCATCGGGCAGGTTTTTGGTGATAAAGGGATTCTCTTCGTTGGCGTTCATTTTAGACTGGAACTCGAAGGGGGAATCGAAATCGTCGAGATTATCGAATTTACCAAGCTGACCGATAAACTTCAGGCGGATGCTGTCGAGGCCGCCGTTACGGTGTTTGGCCACAATGAATTCCGCTTGGCCTTGGGTGGGGCTGCGTTCCTCATCGTCCCACTCGTCGATTTTGTAGTATTCGGGGCGGTAAATGAAGGATACGATATCGGCATCCTGTTCGATGGCGCCCGATTCCCGAAGGTCGGAGAGTATCGGTCGCTTGCTTCCTCCACGGGTTTCTACGGCACGGGACAATTGGGATAGCGCGATGACGGGCACGTCAAGTTCTTTGGCCAAGGCTTTGAGGTTTCTCGAAATGGTCGAAATTTCTTGTTCACGGTTACCCCCTTTTTGACTTCCACCGCCGGTCATCAACTGAAGGTAGTCCACTATAATCATTCTGATGCCGTGTTGCGATGCCAACCGTCTCGCTTTGGCCCGTAGATCGAAAATGGATAACGAGGGCGTATCGTCAATAAATAAGGGTGCTTTCTCCAGGGCCTTTACCTTGACGTTCAATTGTTCCCATTCGTGTTTTTCCAGTCGGCCGGTCCGCAATTTTTCGGAAGACAATCCCGTTTCGGAAGAAATCAGACGGGTAATTAACTGTACAGAGGACATTTCAAGGGAAAAAAAGGCCACGGGAATCTCGGAATTTACGGCAATGTTCCGTGCCATGGACAGGGTCAGGGCCGTTTTGCCCATACCCGGGCGGGCGGCAACAATGACCAAATCACTGGGCTGCCATCCGGAAGTCAGTCTGTCCAATTTGTCGAAGCCGGAGGGAATACCGCTGAGGCCTTCCTTATTGGCGATTTCCTCAATACGTTTTTTGGCCTGGATGACCAGGTTTTGTGCAGTCTCGGCGGAGCGCTTGAGATTGCCTTGGGTCACCTCGTACAATTTCGCTTCCGCGTCGTCCAAAAGATCAAAGACATCGGTACCTTCGTCGTAGGCTTCCTCAATAATTTCGTTGGAAATTTTAATCAGGCTACGTTGGATATATTTCTGTAGGATGATTCTTGCATGGAACTCGATATGGGCCGAAGAAGCGACCTTTTGAGTGAGTTTTATGAGGTAAAAATCGCCTCCGATCGACTCCAATTTCCCGTCCTTCTTTAATTGGGACGAAACTGTTAACAAATCCACCGGTTCCGAGGTTTCGAACAATTTGAAGATGGCCTCGTAGATGAAGCGGTGCGCATCCTTATAGAAAACATCGGGATGTAGGATATCTATTACTTCATCGACCCCTTTTTTATCGATCATCATGGCCCCCAACACAACTTCCTCCAAATCAACAGATTGCGGAGGAATTTTCCCACGCTCCAAACTGATGAGGGTAGACTTGTCGATGCGACGACCGATAACGGGGTTGGTTTTTTCCATGACTGCGAAATTAGGCAATTAACCTTTAGTTAACGCGGGGAAAAAGGAAAGCGATATTCACAGTCCTTCCACATTTGCCTGTTGATAAGTTACAATTTTGTGTTGATAACTAAAAAAATCCGGAGAAAAGTTTCCCCGGATTTTACGATACTTCCCGAAACCCCTAATCAGCCGTTGTAGACGCCCATTTGATTGTATTTATCCATTCGGCGATTGACCAATTCCTTTGGGGATAACTTTTCCAATTCCTGATAATGGGTAGAAATTTTATTTTTTACGATTTCAAAGGTCTTTTGTCGATCGGAATGAGCACCTCCGGCCGGCTCACGTACGATTTCGTCGATCAGCTTCAGTTTTTTCATGTCCGTAGCGGTCAGTTTCAAAGCTTCGGCCGCCTGCTCCTTAAATTCCCAACTGCGCCAAAGTATCGACGAGCATGATTCAGGGGAAATAACGGAATACCAAGTGTTCTCGAGCATGAGCACTCTGTCGCCGACACCAATACCCAAGGCACCGCCCGAAGCGCCTTCACCGATAATTACGACAATAATCGGAACTTTCAGACGGGTCATTTCCAAAATATTACGGGCAATGGCCTCGCCCTGTCCCCTTTCCTCCGCCTCAATTCCCGGGTAGGCCCCTGGGGTATCGATAAGGCATACTACGGGAATGCCGAATTTCTCGGCAGATTTCATCAAGCGTAGCGCCTTGCGGTAGCCTTCCGGGTTGGCCATTCCGAAATTGCGGTATTGCCGGGTCTTGGTATTGTATCCCTTTTGTTGCCCGATAAACATATAGCTCTGGTCATCGATTTTGCCCAGACCACCGATCATTGCCTTATCGTCCTTCACATTGCGGTCGCCATGTAGCTCCAAAAAAGTATCGCCGCAGATGGCATTGATATAGTCCAGCGTGTAGGGCCGGTTCGGATGTCGGGAGAGTTGCACCCTCTGCCATGCGGTCAGGTTTTTGTAAATATCCTTACGGGTTTCGGTGAGTTTTTTTTCAATCTGCTTGCAGGTCTCGGTCACGTCGACATCGCTCTCCTCACCGATGACCATGCATTTGTCAAGCTGTTCTTCCAACTCCTTGATGGGGAGTTCAAAATCGAGATAATCCATTTTTGGTTTGATTTAGTTCTTTTGTGAGGCTATTCTGTAGTGCAAATATAAAATTTTCTATGGTTCGGAAGGATGCGGTGCCCAGTTACCTTTTCGCCTTTTGCAACAAAACCACCGCCAGAATTCCAAAAAGCAGATTGGGAAGCACCACTGCCAACAGCGGCGAAAAGCCGGATTGCTCGGCCAAGGTGCCGAAAACCTTATCAAAAAAGATAAAAATAAAGGCCACGATAATTCCAAAGGCCAGATTGACGCCCATGCCGCCCCGCCGCTTGACCGAGGCGACCGCGACGGCAATAATAGTAAGGATAAAAGCGGATATCGGCAAGGCCCATCGCTTGTATTTTACAAGAATATAGGTATTTATATTGGATGCCCCCTTGAGCTGTTGGTCTTGGATAAAGCGGTTCAGCTCGAACAGGTCCTTGGTCTCCGCTTCATAGGATACCGGGGTCAAATCCCCGATATCAAAAGTAAACAAGGTATCGAGCCGGCGTTTGGTATCGACCAAAGCGGTATCGTTCACCAATTTCCGCTTTTGGTATGATGTCAATCGGTACAGACTATCGGCATCCACCCAACGAATGTTGGCTGCGGATATCTTAAAGTCCAGTTCATCATCCTCCTTAAATCGCTCATACGTAAAATTATATCCGATTTGCCGGGCGGGATCAAAACTGCTGACATATATAAAATCCGTCGGATTGAGCTGGGTAAAAACGTTGTTGGTCACTCGATCTTGCTTTCCCCGTTTCAAGTATTTGTACTTGAATTCGTTGAATCCCTTACTTGCCGAGGGCACAATGAACATCCCCATTACGAACATGATGATGGCAATAATGGATGCCCCAACAATATAGGGACGCAAAAATCGCCCGTAGGACACCCCCGAGCTCAAAATGGCCACAATCTCGGTGTTGCTGGCCAGTTTGGAGGTGAAAAAAATAATGGATAGGAAGAGGAAAATCGGGAACAGCAGCATCCCCACGTAGATGGTAAAATTGCCAAAGTAGACCAAAATTTCGTCCAATGGTGCCTCGTTGGCCTGCATCTTGCCGATCTGCTCCGCTAAATGGGCCATGATACCGATGGGAATGAACAGCAAAATCATTGCCCCGAAGGTGACCAGATAGCGTTTTAGGATGTATTTGTCCAAAATTTTCAGCACCGGATACTTATTTTTTATCGGGAAAGGTTCGTTGTTTACAGTCTTTTGTCCATTTGTTTGACCATGAGGGATTTCCATTCGGCAAAATCACCCTCCAAAATATGCTTTCTCGCCTCGCGCACCAACCAAAGGTAAAATCCAAGATTATGGATGGTGGCAATTTGTTTCCCAAGGTATTCCTTGGCCACAAAGAGGTGCCGCAAATAAGCTTTGGAGTATTCCGTATCGACAAAGGTAAGGCCCATTTCGTCGACGGGTGAAAAATCGTCTTCCCATTTTTTGTTCTTGATATTGATAGTGCCGTGGGCCGTGAAAAGCATCCCGTTTCGGGCATTGCGGGTCGGCATGACGCAATCGAACATGTCGATACCTAGAGCAATATTTTCGAGGATGTTGATGGGAGTGCCTACACCCATAAGGTAACGCGGCTTATTCTCCGGAAGGATGTCACACACCACCTCGGACATCGCATACATTTCATCCGCAGGTTCGCCAACGGATAGTCCCCCAATGGCATTGCCCTCCGCCCCTACTCCAGCGATATATTCGGCGGATTGTTTCCGTAAGTCTTTGTAGGTCGACCCCTGTACAATCGGGAAAAAGGTCTGACCGTAATCGTACTCCAATGGTGTTTTTTCTAAATGGGAGATACACCGCTCGAGCCACCGATGGGTCATGTGCATCGAGCGTTCGGCGTAGGAATAATCGCAGGGATAGGGCGTACATTCGTCAAAGGCCATAATGATATCGGCACCAATAACGCGTTGGATTTCCATGACCCGTTCCGGGGTGAAAAGATGCGTAGAACCATCGATATGGGATTGGAATTTGACCCCTTCCTCCTCGATTTTCCGGTTGTCGGATAGGGAGTATACTTGATATCCGCCGCTATCGGTGAGGATGTTGCGGTCCCATCCCATGAACTTGTGGAGTCCCCCGGCCTGTTTCAGGATTTCCGTTTTTGGACGTAGGAAAAGATGGTAGGTATTCCCGAGGATGATATCCGGATTGATATCCTCCTTTAATTCCCGCTGGTGCACGCTCTTGACGGAGGCTACGGTGCCCACCGGCATAAAGATCGGGGTTTCGATGGTTCCGTGGTCGGTAACCATGGTGCCGGCGCGGGCCTTGCTTTGGGAATCGGTCTGGTGTAGGGTAAATTTCAAATCAGTTGTTAAAAAGGCAAAGATAGTCAACTGGGATGCATTACGTCCTTAACGAAAAATTAAAGAACAATAAAGTCAAAACTTTCGCCGTTGTGAGGGTAGAGACACAAGGTATTCGTGGTATCATTTTTGATATCCTTAACATTAAATGAGAACTATTATGAAAAAAACAATTCTTACGGCGGTCTTTGCTATGGGCAGCATCGCCGCATTTTCACAAAGCGATTCAGGGTTCGGAATCAAGGGCGGACTCAACTATAACCAGAACGGCGATCT
>JBAUIP010000146.1:0-14758 GCA_049683055.1 Pricia sp. | reverse complement strand
CACTTGGTCATTTAACCTTCTCAAATGACTGATGTTCCGTACCAATTTGGGGAAGAACTTAAAATCTTCCGGGGTTTTTTCGTGCCATTTGGCAAATTGCTCCGGCGGAAACATGCGGTAAAAGGTCGCGTTCAGTTCGATACAGTTGAACTGACCGGAATAATATTCCAGTTCATCCTTAGTACCGCGTGGATAGAAATTCTTCAAATCCTGACGGTTCCATTTGGCGCAGCCGACGTGGACCTTAAGCGGGTACCCGTCCGTTTTTGATAGGATGGTTTCCGTATCCGGATGGTCTTTCGGGAGGGTGAAATCAATCAGTTCCGGTTGTTCTACTTTTCCGAATTTCATTGTTTGGTTATTAGTATGTAGCTATCTACGGTAGTATTTTTTTAATGATGGTATTCCCGTAGGTCAACGGATTGTTGGACACAAAATCTTTCTCAAGCCTACTTCGAAATGTAAACGGTTTTTTTGTTCACGAACTCCCTGATTCCGTGGGCGGAGAGTTCCCTACCATACCCTGAAATTTTAACTCCACCAAAGGGCAACCGCGGATCGCTCTTGACCAGTTCGTTGACAAAGACAGCCCCCTCATCGAACTGAGGAGCCAAATCTTTCGCTTTATCCATATCGGTCGTAAAAATGGAGACTCCCAATCCGAAATCGGAACTGTTGGAAAGTTCTACAGCCTCCTCATCGGTCTCAAAGGTGGTAATGCCAATAGCTGGACCGAAAGTTTCCTCCTTAAAAACCGGCATTTCCGGGGTGACACCCGACAATACGGTCGGCTCGAAATAAGTGCCGTCCCTTTTTCCACCGATTTCTAATTTTGCGCCCATTTTGATGGATTTATTGACCTGATTTTCGATATCTTTCGCCAAATCCTCGCGTGCCAATACCCCGATAAAGGTCTCGGCATCCATGGTATCGCCACTTTTTAATTCTTTGACCCGGGTAATGAACTTCCGTGTAAAATCATCTACGACATTTTCCTGTACCAAAAGCCGTTTGCCTGCGATACAGCTTTGGCCCGTGTTCTGAAATCGGGCCTGAACGCAGGTCTCCACCGTTTTATCCAAATCGGCATCCGCAAAGACGATCAGTGCATTACTGCCGCCCAGTTCGAGTACGGATTTCTTGATTTCTTCCCCCGCAGTCGATGCCACCGAAGCCCCGGCGGGCTTGCTTCCTGTCAGGGTTACTGCCTTGACGCGAGTATCTCTTATAACGGATGGAATTTTGTCGCTGCCGAGCACCAAATTTTGAAAGCATCCTTCCGGAAATCCCGCTTTTTCAAAGGCCTCCTGAATCAGTTCCCCGCACTTCATCACGTTGGATGCGTGCTTTAGGATGCCAACATTGCCGGCCATCAGGTTGGGGGCGGCAAAACGGAATACCTGCCAAAAAGGATAGTTCCATGGCATCACCGCTAAAATGATTCCCAAAGGCTCATAACTCACGTAGCTTTGGTCCGCGTCGGTATCGATGATTTCATCCTTCAATTGTTCCTCGGCATTCTCGGCGTAGTATTCGCAAACCCAGGCACATTTTTCAATTTCAGCGATGGATTGGGAAATAGGTTTTCCCATTTCTTGGGTCATGGTTTCCGCATAATGCTTTTTGTTTTCCTTTAATTCTTGGGCGGCCTTGAGCATCAAATCGGAACGCTTATCGAAAGTGGTTTTTTTCCACGACCGGAACCTTTCATGTGCAACTTCGATTTTTTCTTGCAACTCACTATCCGTCAGCTCCTTGAATTCAAATAATTTTTCTCCGTTAAACGGATTGACTGATTCTTTCATTATAATATCCTTTTGTCCTAAAACTAAGCATATAACGACGTACCAGCATGTATTTTAAAAGTTATTTAACAGGAATGGGAGCGGTTCATAAATCCGTTGAAAAGTAGGGAGCATGTGACTATCTCCGCCAAGCATTATCCTTACCTTTATAAAAACCAAAATCATGAGCGAGCGATCCGATATTCTACTTCGAATACGCCCTGAAATTCCTTCGGCACGGGTTTCCGAAAATACCCGGGAGGATGAAAAGTTCCAAAATGCCACCTTAAGGCCCATTCTCAAATTCCAAAATCCACTGCTGTTGGCCGCGTTCAAGAATTACGCCGCCAAGCATAAAAATTCCTTTTACGAGTTAAGGATGGAAAAACGTTTTGAGTATATTGAAAATGCCGTTCAGAAAGACATCAAGTTCCGGAATTCGCTGAAGGGAATCATTATCGGGCAGTTTACCTTGGAGGAATACGAAACCTACATTAAAAATTCATCGGCCTTGAACAAACGGATGATGAATATGGTGGTCGAACGGCTTAAAGATCAAATCCAACTTTTTGAGGATGGAATTCTGGTTGGTTAATGTAGGTAGATTTGATACATTTTGCATTCAGTTCACTTGGATATACCTAGGTTCATTAGCCTCAATAGGGTGCAATACTACGAGTTGAGGATAATTCGCGTTTAGGATATCAAATTAGTTGAGAAGGGATTCCCCGTTCAAATTCGTAGTCAGCACGTCGCTCATAAAGTCGAAGTAAGGCCTGACCGCCCGAAAGGAAACGTCGATTTCATCGATAAAAGCGGGAGAAAGTACCTCGATATCCGTAAAATTTCGTTGAAAGATAAATTGCTTATGACGAATGAGGTCGATGTTTTCGTGTTCCCTTTCGAATCCTTTTGGCGCAGTTTTTACGGCATCACCCTGTAGTTCGCCCCAAATTTTGGTGAAGGATTTTTCGTTGATAATTTCGCGAAAAGCGGAGGCATCCAGCTCCAGTTCCTTTCTTATCCGTAGTAAATCCTCTTTGTTCGGTCCCCAGAAGCCGGTTGCGATAAAGCTTTCACTTGGCTTAATCCTGATGTAATACCCTCCCCTATTCTCGGCGCCCAATCTGGAAAAAGACGCGGCGAAGTGGGACTTGTAGGGCGTTTTATCCTTGGAAAAACGTACATCCCGATAAATTCGGAACATTTTCATTTTTTCAATCTGGTCGTGCACTTTCAGGTTATCAGTGACCAGGGTATAAAAGTCTTTGGCGTCGGATTGGTGACTCTTAAATTCCTCCTTATGCTCCGTAAACCAATCCCGATTGTTATTTCTTTTCAGTTTTTCCAAAAAATAAAGGGCCTCTTTCGTAATTGTAGGATGTAACATGCGACTAAATTTGCTCGTTTTGTGATATTTACGTGAAGTTACGAACTGGAGGCATGACGCTCCAATTTTATGGTTAATTTTGAACAACGAATCCTGAAGAATGAATCGAGAATCGACTATTGAAAAAATCAAACGGCATAAAAAACAGCCCAACCTAAGGTTTATCCTCAAAAAGAAAACCGAGGCGTTTACCAACAATCTTTTCTATACTTTGTTCGATATCGACACTCCGGTCGAAGAAAACCTTGAGCAGTTGGAAATCCAGTTCGATGCGTTGGTGGATCTGGCTTGTTGGGATGCGGATAAATCCTGTAAAAAGGTATGGGATACCTACGTAGAAAAACTGCCCGAAATTTTACGGCGTCTGAACCTTGATGCCGAGGCGACGGTCAACTGCGATCCGGCATCCCTCTCCATCGAAGAGGTCTATATGGCCTACCCCGGGTTTTATGCTATCGCCATTTACCGGTTGGCGCACGAGCTTTATGAGGAAGGATTTCCATTGGTGCCGCGTCTGATGACGGAATATGCCCATCGGCAGACCGGTGTGGACATCAATCCCGGAGCACAAATCGGAGATTCCTTCCACATTGACCATGGTACTGGCGTGGTCATCGGAGAAACGGCCATCATTAAAAAGGATGTCAAAATCTATCAAGGGGTAACCTTGGGCGGACTTTATGTGGCTAAACACCTGCAAAAAACGAAGCGGCATCCTACCATTGAGGACAATGTTACTATTTATGCCAATGCTACTATTTTAGGAGGAGATACCGTCATCGGTGAAAACTCCGTCATCGGTGGAAACGCTTGGTTGACCGCTTCCGTCCCTGCCAATTCCACTGTTTTCCATTCCCCCGAAATCAAGATTAAAACCCTTCCGAATGTCTAAATCCATTCTCGATTTGATCGGCAACACGCCCCTCGTAGAATCACGGGTGCTGAATACCAATCCCAACGTTCAATTATTATTCAAGTTGGAAGGCCATAATCCCGGCGGAAGCGTTAAAGATCGGGCGGCATACAACATGATCAAAAGCGGCCTCGAACGAGGAGATTTTAACGAGAATACACGGCTTATCGAGGCGACAAGCGGCAATACCGGCATCGCCCTGGCCATGATTGCGGGAAGCTATGGATTGAAAATCGAACTGGTGATGCCCGAAAACAGCACCAAAGAACGGGTTCAGACCATGCGGGCCTATGGAGCCAAGGTCACCCTGACCTCCGCCGAACGGGGTATCGAAGGCGCTAGGGATTATGTGGAGGAAAAGGTCAAAAACGACGGCTATACCATGTTCGACCAGTTCGCAAACGACGACAACTGGAAGGCCCACTACCAGTCCACAGGACCTGAGATTTGGCGGGATACCGAGGGGCAAGTGACCCATTTTGTATCCGCGATGGGCACTACGGGTACCATAATGGGAACCTCGACCTACCTCAAGGAAAAAAATAAGAACGTTCTAATCGTCGGGGTGCAGCCCACGGACGGTTCTAGCATCCCCGGTATCCGAAAATGGCCTGAGGAGTACCTACCCAAAATTTTTGATGCCAAAAAAGTGGATGAAGTACTAGAGGTCAGCGAGGAAGAAGCTGAAGCCATGGCCAAAAAACTAGCGAAGGAAGAAGGTATTTTTTCAGGGATGAGCAGTGGCGGGGCTACTACCGCGGCCCTGCGATTGGCCGAATCCCTCGAAAGCGGGGTCATCGTATCGATTATATGCGACCGGGGAGACCGCTATCTTTCCTCGGATTTATTCGAGTGAAGAAAAGCGGATTTTGCGAAGTCAATCTCAGTCGACTCTGTAATTGGGGAGCTCTTTTCCGTCTTCTGCCCGTTTTCCCGACACCATGAAAAATACGTTACTCTTGCGATTCGTACTGCTCTAGCACCAATTGAATCACTTCGCCCTGGGCATCGGTAATTACGATTATTTCGTTCAGGTTTTCTTCCGACATATCCTTACTGTCCTTTACATTGAGGTATTTGCTGTTTTCAAGGGCGGTAAATATCTCGTTATCGTTGACATTGAACAGAAAATCTTTCTTCGCGTCGGAAGTATAGCTGAATTTTATGGTTTCATCATACTCCTCGTCCGAATCATTATCGATACTTATCGTTTTGGTAATTTTTTTGGGCGTTTCAATCCTACGTGCATCGATATTGTTTTCCACCAGCGTATCGAATCGAATATCTTGCCGGATAACGGTATAGATTTTTACGGATTTTTTGACCAGTTTACCGTCTTCGTACATTTCGTATTTCTTTTGGGTAGTCTCCTCCGATATTTCCCTATCAGGATTTTGGGCCAAAATCGACCCGAAGGACAGCATTAAAATACCGAACATCAGTGTGCTAATAAATTTCATATTGTTTGAATTAACGATTATAAGATTCAAAGTAACTAAAAAATCGAATCCCTGATATGTTTTTTATAATAATGAAGGAAAACAAGGAGATACCCGAACGGAATTACAGCCAGTTTTTCCTCTTAAAATAGACCATCATACCGATAAAGAGCGAAATCATGACCCCCCAAACCACGTAATAACTGTATTCCCAATGCAGTTCGGGCATATGGTCGAAATTCATGCCGTAAATCCCCGCGATAAAGGTCAGGGGAATAAAGATGGAGGCCATTATGGTCAAAACCTTCATTACCTCGTTCATTTTATTGCTGATATTGCTCATATACATTTCCATCAAGCTCATCGACATCTCGCGATAGATTTGGAGGCTTTCGTTGATTTCCATGGAGTGATCGAGCACATCCCGAAGAAAAATTTTGGTTTCGTTGGCAATCAGGGAGTGCTCGTTTTCAATCAAGCGGCTGGTAAGCTCCTTGACAGGATATACCCAGCGTCGAACTTTTAGGACTTCCTTCTTCAGTTCCTGTATTTTTTGGGCCACTTCGGGTTTTGGATCCGAGTAGACCGCTTCCTCCAGCACCTCGATTTTATCGTTCAGGTATTCCAATACCGCGAAATAATTATCCACTATGGCATCCAACAAGGTAAAAAAGAGATAATCGGCCCCTCGGGTGCGAATACGGCCGGATTTTTTGCGTACCCGCTCCCGCACCCCCGTAAATACATCATCTTCCAGTTCTTGAAATACCAGCACGCAGTTTTCCATAAGCACCAGCGCCACATGTTCGCCTACCAATTGGCCGTTTTCATTGATGTATAGCATTTTGAATACGCCAAAGATGTAGTTGTCGTACTCATCGATTTTGGGGCGCTGCTGGGTGTTTACGGTATCCTCCATGACTAGGGCGTTCAGTCCGAAACGGGTGCCGACTTTCTCGATAAAGGTTTCGTCGCTGAGCCCGATAACGTCAATCCACGAAATGCGCGGAGGACCTTGGTGGGCAACAATTTCATCGATATTTCCAGGAGCGTGCAGGTTGAATTCCGTTTCGTTATAGTCCAGAATGTTCACTACCGTTTCAAGATTCTCCCGCTGCCCCATATAAGTAATGGTTCCCGGGGCCTTACCCTTTTTTTTGTCAAAACGGGAGGGCATTTTTGGGATAATTTTGCCGATTTTCTTTCTTTTACGCATGGATCAAATGTCAGTTAAAGGATGAGCAAGTATTCGCAGAAGCTTTCAATTCGGTTTCAAGCTAAGTAAATTTTTGTGTTTGTGGTAGGAATACGCGGTTCGAAATTACCACGTTTTACCGCGTTTTTTATGCCTTTAACAACAATAGCTGCCTTTCGTCGAAATTTTTGAATAAACCAAGATGATCCAACGTTAGACTTAAAACCATCATTCCCAAATATTTAACCTACAATTCAGTACTTATGGATTTTATACTACGGATGCTTTCTTGGAAAAAGACTATCCAGATAACGGCGGCGGTACTACTACTACTGATTGTGTTTGACTTTTTCGGGCTGTACACGAACCGTTTTTATTTTGCCAAGGCAGATAATTATATTTTTCCCGTATTCAGTTTGATTCATTTTGTATTCCTGTATGTTTTAAATTTTAAAATCAAGGAGGATGAACTGACCGATCCTATGATGCGAAACCTGGAATACGCGCTCTATGTATCTTTTTTGGTCTATGTATACAAAACCTCGGAAATATTGGGCATACTGACCACCTATGATGAATTCTCCAACCATTTGGTCCCTATTACTTTTCTACCGATCGGTATCAGTGTTTTTGTTCTTCATATACTTCTATTGGTACTTACACTTTTTTGCATTCACCATCGAAAGGAACTGGTCGGAGAATACAAGTTCGATGATATGAACCAACATATCGATTCTTGGGAATAAGACCGATAGAGAAAAATAACATAAAAAGCTCAGAACACGAGAAGTCCAGTACGAAAAAAGCCCCGGCGAAACTGCCTGGGCTTTTTTGTAAATACACGTTTGACGAGTGCAGAATAAGTAGATTTCAATTATTGAATAACCACTTTTTTAGTGACCGATTTGCCACTTGCATCACTTACCCGTAATAAGTATAGGCCTGAGGGTACGGACTGCACGTTCAGCGTTACCCCTCGATCGATGACGGGATTCATACTGTTCTTAACAGCATGGCCCGTTACGTCAAAAAGTCCGATTTGCACTTCGCTTGAAGTAAATGATTGCAATGAAATGTTCAACACGTCGGTGGCGGGCATGGGTGCCATAGTGACGCCTACTTCTCCGTTGTCTCCATCAGTGTCAGTTTCTTCCTCCCCGTTACGTACTACTTCGAGGGGGTTTGATAGGTCAAAACAGCCCACTAGATCGTTGGCGTTCAGTCCTTCTTCGGCTCCTTGTAGTCCATCAGCGAACTTTAGATGCCAAATCAGGCAGGTACCCGGTCCGGCCTCGTCGAAATTTACGCCTTCCAAAGCCTCGATGGTAGGTGGCAATGCAAGAATATTTCCTTTGTCATCGGTAACGATAAAAGTAGTATTGGCACCGACCAAATCGCCGGTGACGGTAATTCCGGATACGAAATCGGCTTCACCATCCACCTCAAATTCGAAGGGTCCTCCCGTTAGGATTCCGGCCTCGGCTTGGGTACGAACTACTTCGATGGGATTGGAAAGGTCAAAATTACCTTGGATATCATTTGCATTTTCGCCAATTTCGGCACCTTCAAGTTCACCTTCGAACCTAATGTACCAAATAAGGCAAGTTCCTAGGCCGGCATCGTCGAAGTTTACTCCTTCGAGGGCCTCCATGGTCGGTGGGATAGCCAAAATATTTCCCTTATCATCCGTTACGGCAAAGGTGCTATTACTGCCAGTTGCGGAACCGTCCAAAGTAATTCCGGATACCATATCGGGATTGCCATCAATGCAAAATTGAAAGGGTCCGCCGGATATTACTCCGCCATTGACCGTAACATCGACATCGTCGCCGTCATCATCACCATCTTCTTCCCCGTCGTTGTCATTGTCGTCCGCCCCGTTTCGAACCACCTCGATGGGATTAGATAGGTCAAAACATCCGACCAAATCGTTCGCGTTCGCTCCTATTTCTGCCCCCTGTAGTCCGTCTTCGAACCTTAGGTGCCAAATTAGGCACGTACCCGCACCGGCATCATCAAAGTTGACACCCGCAACGCCGTCCAGACCAAAAGGGAGACCCAAGATAGCGCCTTGGTCATCCGTAATTACAAAAGTACTGTTGGTTCCACTTCGGGTTCCCGTCAATTGAAGGTCGGTTACAAAATCAGCCTCACCATCGACATCGAACACATAGGGACCGCCTACCAAAGTACCGGCCTCGGGCTGGTTTCGGTATACCTTAATGGAATTCGAAAAGTCAAATTCCCCAGTCAGGTCGGTAAGGGCGTTGTTGCCCTCCTCCAATCCTTCCAGTCCATCAGCATAGCTCAAATGCCAGATAAGACAGACGCCGGCACCGGCACCATCAAAGTCGACCGCTTCGGGTTGAGGCGGCAGACCAAGGATTTTTCCATCCTCATCCGTAACGACCCATTGCGAGTTGACGGTATTTTTACATTCCAAGGTAATCCCTGAAACGTTGTCGGGCTGGCCATCGCCAACACAAAATTCAAACGGGCCACCACTGATGGTTCCCCCATCTACCGTGAACATCGATTCGCTGAGTGGCACATCGGACACGCTGTCATCGGCACGTACCTCCTGTACGGCCGTCAGGGTCAAAACCAATCCCATAAAAGCCGACAATGCGACCCTGAAACAGGTATGGTTTCCAATTTTTGTTAAGAGTAATTTTTTCATCATAATTTTGTAGTTTAAAGTTTGGTCTAATATACCTAGAAATCAGCTTTCTAAATATCATGAAAGAGTTAAATTTTTAACTCATTCCCGTGAAATTTATGATGCTTAAGTCCCTACACCAATTTCGATGTATATTCTTAAATGTCCTGTGAAAATGACATCTCAATTGTTACAGTAAAAACTTACAATCAGTGGAGGGCCCGGCAAAACATCGAAAATGGACTCAAGTATACGGTAGCCAAAAGTCACGTGACGCTATCTCTGAATCAAAAAGGAAAAGAGGTGGAAATAAACATCACCCATACTGAAATCGATATTCCTATCAACGAACAGCCCTTATCTTCGACCGTTACAAACAGGCCGACGAGAGTGTGGTCAAGTATAGCCATGGTAGAAACAGCTTAAAGCCCACTAATAATACTTCCGTACAAGTCTTTGAACTGATAACCCTCAGCAAAGCGATTCTTGCTCAGTTTTTTGTGAGCAACAAGTCCCCATAGAATCAATTCTTTCAAGAAATATACATCCTCTTTCGGGAAATCAGGTTGGTACTGCTTGACCAAACGGTTCAATTGTGGAATGCGGTCCAGCGCCCTTTTGTATTCCTCATCGGTGAAGTCGTCGAGCAGTTCGAAGCCTTCGCCCTGAAAAAACCAGTGTACCAGTTCGTCGTAAGGGGTTTCGGCGTCCTTCTTCTGTAGTTTTTCAATTTTCGGGAAATACTCCGGAAAAAGGGACTTTACGGCCTCATCGATCAAAATGGCGGCCACGCCGTCGGCACCCTCCTGCTCTCCTTCGTAGACCAGCTCGATTTTACCGGTGATGGCCGGAATGACGCCTAAAAAGTCGCTTAGGCGCACCATGGTTTTATCTGCACCGGTCAATAGGGCCCTACGTTCGGCCGTGCTTAATAAATTCTCAAAAGCAGTGATACTCGTCCGCGCGCTAACCCCACTTTTGGCATCGACGTATTCGCTATTTCGGGCTTCAAAACTGATCTGTTCCAAGAGGTCCCTCGCGATATCGGGCACGTATACGGAATCGGATTGACGCTGGTCCAATTTGGACTCTTGGGCCGTAATTTTACGTGCGATTTCGACCGTATCGGGATAATGCGTCAAAATCTGTGACCCAATTCGGTCTTTTAACGGTGTTACGATACTTCCGCGATTGGTATAATCTTCTGGATTGGCGGTAAAAACAAATTGAATATCCAAGGGCAATCGCAGCTTGAAGCCGCGTATCTGAATATCGCCTTCCTCCAAAATGTTGAAGAGGGATACTTGAATCCTTGCCTGCAAATCGGGCAGTTCGTTAATGACGAAAATACAGCGGTTCGCCCGGGGAATCATTCCGAAATGGATGACCCGGTCATCGGCATACGATAATTTGAGATTGGCCGCTTTTATCGGGTCGACATCACCGATAAGATCGGCTACGGTCACATCGGGGGTAGCCAGTTTTTCGTAAAAACGCTCGTCTCGGTGCAACCAAGAAACGGGAGTTTCATCGCCTTTTTCCTTAATCCGTTCTACGGCGTAACGGGACATTGGTTTGAGGGGGTCGTCATTGATTTCCGAGCCCTCGACCACGGGAATCCATTCATCCAACAGGCGCACCATCAAACGGGCCAGGCGGGTCTTGGCCTGTCCCCGGAGTCCCAATAAATTGATATTATGGCGGGAAAGAATCGCACGTTCCAGTTCTGGGATTACCGAATCTTCATAGCCCCAGACTCCTTCAAAGGTTTCGTCACCGTTCTTAATTTTTTCGCGAAGATTGTCGCGGAGTTCGTCCTTGATACTTTTGGTCTGATATCCCGCGGCCTTTAGTTCGCCTAAGGATGTGATTTCTTTATGGTTCAAATTCATAGGTTTTTTAATCTGCTTCTTTTACTTCAATCTTTTTCTTCGGTTCGCCTCATAATCCTCAAAGATCATCTCGCCCAAGCCTTTCAGCCCGGTGAAAAAGGCTTTGCCCTTATTTGCTTCGGTAAAGTGACGGATAAATTGCATGAGATACGGATCCTGCGCAATCATAAATGTGGTAATGGGAATGTGTAACTTGCGTGCCTGACGGGCCATATTATAGCATTTTTCGACGATGTACTCATCGAGTCCCACGCTGTTCTTGTAATAATTTCCGTCCGGAAGCCTCAAACAACTCGGCTTACCGTCGGTAATCATAAAAATCTGTTTGTTCGTGTTGCGTTTGCGGCGCAGCATGTCCATGGCCAGTTGCAACCCGGCCACGGTATTGGTGTGGTACGGGCCGACCTTCAGATACGGTAAATCTTTAATGGGAATAGGCCAGGCGTCGTTGCCGAAGACCAATATTTCCAAGGTGTCCTTTGGGTATCGTGTGGTTATCAGTTCGGCAAGGGCCATCGCCACTTTCTTGGCGGGAGTAATTCGGTCTTCGCCGTACAGAATCATACTATGGCTAATATCGATCATCAGCACCGTGCTCATTTGAGCCTTGTATTGGGTATCTTCGACCACAAGGTCTTCCTCACTGAGGTTGAAGTTGCCGATGCCATGGTTGACCTGGGCATTTTTCAAGCTTTCGGTCATGGAAATGTTTTCCAGACCATCACCGTAGCGGTATTCCCTTAAATCTCCGGTATGCTCATCGCCTTGACCGGACTTTCCGGTTTTGTGGTTGCCGGCGCCGCTGCGTTTGAGCTTCCCAAAAATCTGGTCCAACGCACGTTGGCGGATGATGCGCTCCATTTTGGCCGTGATGGAAATGGTACCCTGACCACTGCCATCAACTTCCTCGCCATCTTCTCCCGCTTCGCCCATCTGTCCGCCGCCATCCTCGAATTCCTCACGGATGTACCCTTTCGCCTTCAGTTCCTCGATAAAATCATCGATGGTGTAGTCGTCATCGGTGAGTTCATACTCCTTATCCAACTCGCGCAACCAATCGATGGCCTCGTCGAAATCGCCGGAGGTATGGGTAATCAATTCTTGAAAAATATCGAAAAGTCGTTCAAAGGGAGTGGTCTCCGGTGCTTCATAGGTCGAAAACCGGAACCCTTTTCTTGTATTCATAGCCATAGGTTAAAAATACTACTTTTCACTGGCCCGGTTAATGTTTTTAGGAAAACTTAACGGTTTTCAAAATTGCCGCCCGGCCTTTGCCGTGACCCGTATTTATTCCCGTAATTTCGTTTGCATCATGTCGCGCGATTTTGTAAAAGAACAATGTCTGGGTTTTTTAAATACCAATCCGTTGTGGGTAAATGAGCAGTTTGGTATCCGGCAGTTCGAGTTTCCCAAGGTGGATGCATCCCGTTTCCGACCTGAACCGATTTCCGAAAAAATCAGACTCGGACATCAGATGGAGCAGGTGTTCCAACAGCTTATCGGATATTCGGATGGATATGACATCCTTATCCACAATCAACCCATCAAAAAAGGAAACCGGACCATCGGGGAAATCGATTTTGTTCTCCGCGAGCGGGAATCTGGACAGCTGCTACATATCGAACTGACCTATAAATTCTACATTGTGAATCCGGATATCACCGAGCCGGTGCATCGCCTGATGGGACCGAACAAGAGGGATATGTTCTTCACCAAAATGGAGAAAATCAAGAATCGGCAGTTTCCATTGCTGCATTCCGTTGAGGGAAGCAAACTGTTGCACGAAAATGGGATAGACCCGCAAAAAGTGGAACACCAATGTTGCTTTAAGGCTCAGCTTTTTGGCCCGTTCGAAGCGGATTCCGTATCCATTCGTCCGTTGAACAAGTCTTGTATCTCGGGCTTTTGGTTGCGCTTTGAGGATTTTGATCGGGAGGAATTTCGCGGATATACCTATTATATAGCGTATAAGCCGGAATGGGTAGTGGCCCCGCACGAGGATGTTCCATGGCAATCACATTTTGCCATTATGATGGAACTGAACTTGAGAATGTTGAAGGAAAACGCCCCGATGGTCTGGATGCGACGGTCGGATACGGAATTCCAGAAGTTTTTTGTCGTTTGGTGGTAATGTATAATTTTTATAACGGAATGGGATTTTAAATACTCGCTACTACGAAAAAGCTATCGGTAGCTGTCCATTGTGTTGGAGGCTTGATTAGCGTTTGAAATCCCGCACGGGCCGGGCCAGGAACTTTCGGTACGGCACCCCGTTATTGTAATGGAACGAGGCATTGCCGTCGCTGAACCGGAAGAGTCGTGCTTGGTTGTCGTCAAATGGGGTAGCGCTCCAATACAGTTCATCGGCGAATTCCCCTTTTTCGGTCCCGCCCTGGCCGATGGTCTGGTACATTTTCTCGAGCTCTTCCATGGTCGGCAATCGCCATCCTTCCCCTAACTGGCTGCTTGCCTCTGCGGCATCCTTCCATGGGATGGGTCCGAAGTCTTTGGTGTAGGCTATTTTTCCTTTTCCGTTTAAGGTGTCGACGGTGAATACGATGCCCTCGGCATGGGTGTCACCTACGGATAGGTTTGAAGTGGCTTTTTGGTTTTGAGCTGAATCCCTAATTGGCGCATTTTCCGTTTCCCTATCCGTATTGCGTGGCTCTTCGTTCAAGGTTCCCGGGGGAGAGGAATCTGAGGACGGGGACGCGGCCGTTGATGGTCCCGCATTCGGTCTCTCCGCGATTGGAGACTCCATTTTCTGGTTCTCCGTTTTCTGTGTTTCCGGACTGGCCATTGGCATTTCGGTCGTTACATCCGATTCGGCAAACATCCATATCCCAATAATGACCAAGGCAGCTATCAAGAGTGCACCGAGCAGCTTTCTACTTGGGCCTATGGTTCTGGCTTGTTTCGGTGGTTCAATGGTGGCGGCCGGTTCGGAAACACTTTCGGATGGGTCAGTAGTTTCTGGTGTATCTTTGTAAAGGTCGTCAGTTTGTGTAGTATTCTCCGGTGAGTCCAGAGATTCCGGGGTGTTTTCCGTTGGGGTAAAAGTTTCCGAATTGTTTTCCGGCGAGGCCAAAGGTTCCCGATGATTCTCCGACGTGGCCAAAGTTTCCGTTTTGTTCTCCGGCGAGTTCAATGTTCTTGAAGTATTCTCCCGTGAAGCCAAATTTTCCGGATTAGTTTCCGATTCGGGAGAAGCTTCTTGACTCTGCGTAGGCTCTTCCGCTTCCGGCGAAGCTGGGGATTTTCGTTTGGTTTCCACTTCTTGTTTGAACTTCTCCCACTCCTCGTCCCGCAACTTGGCGGCCACCTCCGACTTGCTCCGACTTCTCTTTTCCAACACCTTTTTTCTGGCTCTTTCCTCTTTTAAACGTTTCTTTTCATCCGCTGCCCTTTTCTGGAGTTCGGCTTCCTGCTGCGCCCCAAAATCCATTTTCATTTGGTACTGTCCCGCAGCGTCTGTCATTCTTTCTC
>JBAUIP010000145.1:0-13295 GCA_049683055.1 Pricia sp. | reverse complement strand
GAGTAGCATTCCGCTGGAACCGAATACCATGTGGAAGCGCATCCGCATCCTTCAAGATGTCGGCTACCTCAAAATCGATACCCTAAGGAAATCCCGACCCGCGGCACCAATTCGTTGGCGACGTCATCATCGCTAGTAATAATATTCCGTCCGACGCCGCCATAGAACTCGAACAGAAAACCGCCGGAGCTTACGAATTTACTTCCTATCGCGACCCCGAAGGCCAAGTTGCTGCTAGTATCCTCGGTGTAGGTAATCGTCTGAAAATCATTGCTCCAAACCCCGTCATAATCCTCTTGAACATTGTACATTCCAAAAGCCTCGAAGAAAAAGCGGCTGGCATATTTCCCCGAAATAAATCTTCGGTAATAGGGCGTAAAAGCGAAGCGTTCGTAGAAATAGGGGCCGTCGATGAACGAATCATCTTCCGTATCCTGTAAATTGAACAAAATGGAAGCGCCCACCGAAGATTCCGAATCGATCAGGTATTCATAGGTGAATTCGGGCGCCTTAAAAATGATAAGATTGAAAACATTGGTCTTTATCTCGTGTTTATCCGTATCGGAATCGTCTTGTGCGAAAGCAAAAAACGAACACAGGGCCATCATCGCAAACAGGGTGTTTTTCATTTAGTTTTGATTGGGAAGGGGTTATAATTTCCTACGCAATATTATTCTGTATTTCGGTAATTTCAAAATTTATTTTATCAATAGTTTTTTGGTATTTAGGGACTTAGCGCGCTTTGCTTAATTTCAGGAAAACTGATGTATCTTCGTGGCTTTGATGAAAGATATAGAACTTTTAACACATTTATGACTGAAGGTAATTTTGTAGACTACGTTAAAATCCATGCCGAATCGGGCAATGGGGGCAAGGGCTCCGTGCATCTGCATCGGGAAAAATACATTACCAAAGGTGGTCCCGATGGCGGCGACGGCGGTCGAGGTGGCCATGTTATCGTCAGGGGCAATGAAAATCTCTGGACGTTGGTCAACTTCAAGTTTAAAAAACACTTCAGGGCAGGCCACGGCGGACATGGAAGCAAACAGCGAAGTAGCGGGGCGGATGGGGAAGATGTCTACCTCGACGTTCCTTTGGGCACGGTAGTGAAGGATGCCGAAAGCAATGAAACGCTCTTCGAGCTTACGGAGCACGATGAAGAAAAAATACTGGTCGAAGGGGGCATGGGCGGTCGGGGCAACTGGCATTTCAAAAGCAGCACCAACCAGACGCCACGATACGCACAACCGGGTATCGAGGGCCAGGAAACCGATGTCATTCTGGAACTCAAAGTGCTTGCCGATGTGGGATTGGTCGGCTTTCCGAACGCAGGCAAATCCACTTTGCTATCCGTGATCACTTCTGCAAAACCCAAGATAGCCGCTTACGAGTTTACCACTCTAAAACCCAATTTGGGTATTGTTGAATATCGCGATTTTCAAAGTTTTGTCATGGCCGACATTCCGGGAATTATCGAGGGAGCGGCCGAGGGTAAGGGTCTGGGCCATTACTTTTTGAGGCATATCGAACGCAATGCCACCTTGTTGTTCCTGATTCCGGCGGATAGTAAGGATATCGGAAAGGAATATGAGATATTACTGGATGAGCTCCGCCGCTACAATGCCGAGATGATGGATAAGGAGCGGTTGGTGGCCATTTCCAAGAGCGATATGCTCGACGATGAGCTGATGGCCGAAATGCGGACCGAACTGGAAAAAGATTTGAAGGATGTGCCCTTTATGTTTATTTCGTCCGTGGCGCAGCAAGGCATTACCGAACTTAAAGATCGGCTTTGGGCGATGTTGAACGAACAGCCGGTATAACTCGAAGTGCCTTCCACCCGTACTGGGATTCCCTTCGGATAAGCGGTTCGGACGGTTTTTGAAATGCAGTTCGATAAACCGTGGAATTTACATCCAATTTAGCAAAAGTCTACGCCCGTCAAGCTCTCTTTAGAAATGGCACTGTGTTTGTACATTATAAGGGAAAATAACATCCTTGAAACTATACTTTATAACGATATTATGAAAAGAATGCTCAATTTGTTCATTGCGGTGCTTCTGTTCTCTTGCAATGCCGTCCGTGTCAATTATGATTACGACAAGGAAGTCGATTTTTCGAACTATACCACTTACAATTATTATCCCGATATGAAAACTGGACTGAACGGGTTGGATACCAAACGCCTGCTCGATGCCGTGGATGCCGAAATGCAGGCGAAGGGAATCAAGTTGACCGAGGAGCCCGATTTTTTCATTAATATCGAGAGCAGTTCCATCCGACAGCCCAGAAACAGCTCGGTCGGTGTTGGACTTGGTGGCGGAGGGCGTGGCCTTGGTGGTGGTGTTTCAGTGGGCTTACCTATGGGAGGACAGAATTTGGAACGGCAGATTCGTTTCGATTTTGTCGATAATGAAAAAGATCAACTCTTTTGGCAGGCCGTAAGCCAAAGTCCGTTCAAGGAGAACAGTCCGCCGGAAGCCCGTGACGAAAAGTTAAGGGCTTTGGCGGCAAAGGTCTTCGCAAAGTATCCGCCGAAATAGTATTCTTATTGCGAAGAATGCCGAAACTGGCTACATATTACATTGAGAACTATAAAATAGAGGTGGTCAGAACCTTTTTTGGAAAGGAAAGGATATTCGTGAACGGAACCCAAGTCTCCGAAAAATCTAAGGATAGCAATGGAAAGCATCTTTTTGTTATCGATGAAAATCGATATCAAATTACGCAACGGGAAGCTTCACAGGCGGAAAAATTGAACGCTTTCGAAATCCTGAAAAACGGATCACCGATTGCCTTGGTCAACATTGAATCGGAAAATTCCGTGAAAATGCTTTTGATAATAGTTGCGGTCGGTCTGGGCTGCGGGTTTATGATCGGGGTTCTGATTTATAATATGTTACAGCTTTAAATTGTTTTTACCCTAAAACTTCCTCCGCAACGCATCATAATATCCTGCCGGCTATACTGGCTTTGATAATTCCATCTATTTCCTATATCAAGAACGCTACTATCTCGAGGACCATCCGAAGAAAAGATAGTAAATCTCCTCCATATCACCCGCTCACACTTTTAATTTTACCGCTCATCATAATCCCATTTCGGAAATGGTATTCCCAATATACTTTTATCCCAGATTTAAAAAACAAACATTAATCCTTTAAAACCTTTCAATCATGAGAAAATCAGTAATCGTTTTCGGAATTCTTTTCGGTCTAATGACCGGTAATGTCAATGCAAACGTCAACCTTATAGATAAGAATCCAAGGTTGCAACCAAAAAGTATCCAAAACGTAGCCCCTTTGAGCTTGGCCATTGTGCAAAACGACTACCGGACCGTACAGAGATTTTTGGAGTTAGGCTGCAATATAGAAGTACGCGACAAGACCATGGGTATGACCCCGCTGATGTATGCCGCCCGCTACAACAACGTGCCGCTTTTGAAACTGTTGGTGGCCAAGGGAGCCAGTGTGGGTGAAATCTCAAAGTTGAAGCTTACCGCTTTGCAGTATGCGGAGTATGCAAACGCTGCAGATGCCGTTGAGTACCTGAAATCAATCTAAGCCGAGCTTATCAAAAGACTAAAAGGGCGGGTTTCCGCTCCTTTTTTCGGACAAAGGTTCTTTCGTTCTGTAACGAATGAATCTATTTTGATACTAACCGTGTAGAACATTACAACTAAATATGATAACAATGAAAAACCGTACTACAAAATTTAAAAAAATCATGGCCGTTTCCCTTATCTTGGTCGCCATGCAAGCCTCCGCCCAAGAAATTACCGGTTCATGGAAGGGTACTTTATCCGTGCAGGGAACCGAAATGCCGCTGATGTTCCATATTAACGATACCGATGGTACGTTGAGCAGCACGATGGACAGTCCGTCACAAGGCGCCAGCGATATTCCCATGGATGAGACCATGTTGGAAAATGGCGAATTGACGATTGTCTTCAAGCAGGCGGGTATCAAGTATGTCGGTACTGTGGAGGACGCCAAAATGGAGGGTATATTTTATCAGGGCGAGATGGAACTTCCCCTGATACTCGAAAAGACCGAAAACACCTTACCGGGGAATCCCGAACTACCCAGCACCGAGGAAGAGTTGAACGAATTGGCGGACTTGGATACCGGAGACTACAAATACTCTGTCGAAGATTATTTTGCCAAACCTAAGGCGTCTACCTTCAAGTTTTCGCCCGATGGGAAATTTCTATCATACCGTGAAAAGGACGAAAATGGAAAACGCCATGTGTATATCAAGGAAATAGCGACGGGCGACATCGAACGCGCCATTGAGGAAAAGGAAGAACTGATCAGAACCTACTCTTGGATCAACAACGAGCGCCTGGTG
Organism: Pricia sp.; assembly: GCA_049683055.1. GTDB lineage: Bacteria > Bacteroidota > Bacteroidia > Flavobacteriales > Flavobacteriaceae > Pricia. Next base: position 8,945 of record JBAUIP010000145.1, on the reverse strand, counting down.
TTTTCCATGGATCAGGGGGGAGATGAAAATTACCACGTTTATGCCGTAAACATTGACGGAAGCAATCAAAAGGATTTAACTCCCTTCGAAGGCGTCCGCGCCCAGTTCACCGAGCTTTTGAAAGAGGATAAGGACCATATCATCGTTCAGATGAACAAAAATAACCCGGAAGTTTTCGAGCCCTATAAGGTCAACGTAGTATCCGGCGAAATGGAGCAACTGTACAAAAATGAGGATGCTGCCAACCCCATCGCAGGCTATAATTTTGATAAGGACGGGAAGCTCAAGGCCTTTACCAAAATGCGCGACGGGGTAGAGCAAGATATCTACTACGCCGATGGTAACGGGGATTTCAAGCTGTTCAAAAGCCTCAATTGGAAGGATGCCTTCTCTATTGTGCAATTCGACTATGCTACTGAAAATCCTGATGACGCCTATGTGGTCTCCAATCTTGAGAATGACAAATCCGAGATTCTTTTATACGATTTGAAGGAGGATAAGGTCATCAAAAAGGTCTTCTCCAACGAAAAGTACGATGTGTCCGATCTTGGAATTTCCCGAAAGCGAAACTACGAACTGGATTATTTTAGTTATGAAGGCGAAAAACAAGTCATCGTGCCCGTCAGTGATTACTTCAAAAAACTGAACTCAAAATTTGAAAAGGAATTTGAGGGGAGACAGTACATCATTGCGGACTTCACCGATGATGAGAACCACTACCTGATTTACGTGACCAGCGATAAGCTGTACGGAAAGTACTTCTCGTACGATGTAAAAAAGAAGCGTTTCAAGGAGGTTTTCGATCTCATGCCTCAGTTGAAGGAAGAAGATATGGCCGAGATGCGCCCTATAACTTTCGAAAGTCGTGACGGGATGACCATTTACGGGTACATCACCCTTCCCGAAGCGGCACTCGATGGCCAAAAGGTGCCCGTCATCGTGAACCCGCATGGGGGACCACAAGGCATCCGCGACTCTTGGGGCTTTAGTCCCGAAGCACAGCTTTTCGCGAGCCGAGGCTATGCCACCCTACAGGTCAACTTCAGGATATCAGGCGGATACGGAAAAAAGTTCCTGGAATCGGGCTTCAAACAGATAGGAAGGAAGGCCATGGACGATGTCGAAGACGGATTGCAATATGTCATCGATCAAGGTTGGGTCGATAAGGACAAGGCGGCCATCTACGGCGGAAGTCATGGAGGGTATGCGGTATTGCGGGGCCTCACCAAAACTCCAGACCTCTATGCCTGCGGAGTCGACTACGTCGGGGTATCGAACCTGTTCACCTTTATGAAGACCATTCCACCTTATTGGAAACCCTATTTGAAGATCATTAAGGAAATCTGGTACGACGAAGACGTTGCCGAGGAGAAAACGATTATGGAAGAAGTATCCCCGGTATTTCAAATCGATAAAATCAAAAAACCACTGTTCGTCGTCCAGGGTGCCAATGATCCTAGAGTTAATATCGACGAATCCGACCAGATAGTTAGCGCGTTGAGGGGAAAAGGCTTTGATGTTCCCTACATGGTAAAATACGATGAGGGTCACGGCTTCGCCAAAGAAGAAAATTCCATTGAACTGTACAAGGCAATGATGGGCTTTTATGCCAAGCATTTGGGGAAATAGTTTCTCATATTTCGAAAAAGGCGGTTCGCGGTATGCCGTCGAAAAAAGTACCGAAAAGGGGAAGCTACACGGCTTCCTTTTTTCTTTGGTATCCGAATGTCAATTTCCGATTCTGATCAACTTAAAACAAATTTTATTTCTGGAAACACTTCTTCCCGACCTATCATTTATAGCTCCAAATACCGCTCACTGTTGAAATTTTACCGCTGCCCATAATTCAGGTTTAAAAGATCAATGGCCGAAGTATTTTTATATTAAGTTAATCACATAAAACCAATAAAATATTAACAAAATGGAAACTATACATAAACACACAGGTTGGGTCAGGGTCATCGCACTGATTGTCCCTTATTTTGTAATTACAGCCTTTTTTCAAGTTATGGGCTATTTGGCGATCGGTGCGGACTTTTCAGGTCCAAAGCCTACTTTGACAACCATAGAGCATACTTGGCTGGCCGGCTGCACGTTTTTAGGTACTTTTTTGGTGCTGTGGTTGTTTATGACCCTGGTCGATAAGGAAAAAATGGTGTCGATGGGCTTTCAGGTGAAGGAAAGGGGAAGAGAGTTTTGGTTTGGCAACCTGATTGGATTGGCGATTATGGGCGTGGCATTTTTTCTGCTTATGGCCATCGGCGAAATCGAGTTTCAAAAATTCAATTTTGACATGGTCGAAATGCTGCTCACCATTTTACTCTTTGTGCTAGTGGCCGTTATGGAAGAGGTGCTCTTCAGGGGATACATTCTCAAAAACTTGATGATATCCTTCAATAAATATGTCGCGTTGATTATTTCATCGATTCTTTTTTCTGTAGCGCATGCCGCCAACCCACATTTTGATTGGATGAGCTTTCTTGATCTGTTCATGGCCGGATTGTTTTTGGGGATATCCTATATCCATACCAAGAATCTTTGGTTTCCTATTGCGCTACACCTGAGCTGGAACCTTTTCCAAAGTCTTTTCGGATTCAACGTCAGCGGCCAAGATGCCTACTCTCTAATCGAAATCAACATCCCCGAGGGCAATTGGATCAACGGGGGAGATTTTGGGTTTGAGGGCTCTGTTTTTTCCATCCTGATTCAAATATTCTTTGTTATCGCTTTGGTATTTTACTACGAGAGAAAGACAGGTAGTGAAAGAGACCAATCGCAAGGTAAAAATCCGGATGTTATTGCGGTGGAATCGGGTATATTTGAAAATTAGCCCATAACCAAAAACGACCAATTGGTAGGCCGGTCCAATGCTAACGCTGAGTCTTGAGACTATTACATCCAAATGATAAGTAATAATTAAATTTTAGGCGATGCAAAGCAAGCTACAGAAACGGGCAAAACAGAATTACAAGAACTTTGGTCTTGCCCTATTGGCAATACTCGGATTAATGATTTTCATATTGATAATTGGGGGCATTGGTTACGTAGGTTTTTTTGATGTTGTTGAAGAGGGCGGGGGCAATGAATCTTCGGCCTATTACGCCGGTAGGGCCGCTGGGCGTACGGTGAGATTCTTCGTTAATTTTTATGTCCGCAATGGTTTCTTTTTCGGGAATCTAATTGCCCTCATGGCCTCTCTCGAAAGAAAAAACTCCTTTTCAAGATTGATATTGCACGGCATCCTGGGCTGGGGATATGTGGTTTTTTATGCGTTGACACGTAAAACCGTTCCGACTAGAAGCGCTATTTAAAACGGGTCTTTGATTTAGAATATTGAACCTATTACTTCGATGGAGAATTTTTTTCAGAAGCAGGCATTTTGGATTATTCAAGTTCTGGCCTGGAGTGCGTTTGGGATTTTTACGACGATTGTTGGCCTAAACTTTGAGCATCCTCTCAACTTATTTTTTCTGCTTGTTTCGGTGTTTATAGCGGGATTCTTGGCCACCTCGATTCATAGATGGTTACTGAAAAATTACGCAGCCCGAGAAAAATGGTCTTCGGAAAAAATATGGACTATATCAGGAATTATTTTCCTTTCTACCACGCTCTATTTCTTTTTGTTGTACACGTTTGGCTTTGTTAGCGGCTATTTGTCCGCATATTTGCAGATACCGGATACATACATTCCCAAACCACCGAGGTTATCAGGTCAACTGTTTCTATTTGTTGTTGGCTTCATATTTATTACGTTGTGGACTATACTTTACTTTGGTATAAAAACTTTGATTAGTTACAATATCGCAAGAATACAACGACTCAGACTAAGAGATCAGGTCAAAAAAGCACGTCTTAATACGTTGAAGGGTCATATCAACATCAAATTTCTGGTTCAAGTTCTTCGAAAAATCAAAGAACTCATGCTGACCGATATTCCAAAATCAAGGAAAATGCTCACTGAACTATCTGAACTGCTACGATACTCTTTGACTAAAAACGCTATCGATTGGTCGGAATTAGCTGAGGAACTGGAAATAGCTCGAAAGTATTTGAATTTGAAGTATATGGATTTGCCCAGTGTACCCGACATCGATTATGATGCCGCATTGCTCAGTAAGCCCATTGAGATTCCACCTATGCTTTTATTGAATTTTGTGGAATTTTCATATGAAGGGATGACGCAGGACGAGACTTCCGATGGTGCGGGACCGATGCGTATCATATCGGAAAACAATGGCATCCTTTTCAAATTCATTCGGGGTGGCCATGCCTCTATTTCTGTGGAAAGCAAAAGACTGCAGGGTATTATTGAGCAAAGATTGAGATTATTATACGGTAAAGAAGCAGCTTTTAGGGTTGAAAGAGAGTTCGAACGGTCTATCTTTTCTATGCTATTTCCCATTACCGTGGAGAAGGAAAAAACGTCGGAAATATGAAAACGATCCACAAAAAGGAGGTGCTCTTCTGGATACTACAGTTTTCAGGATGGTTTCTTGTCAGTACGTTAATGTTCATTATCCCGGGACTGAGTAACTCCTATGCCCTATACAGCTTTGCTATAGGAGGTTTCATAGGTATTTTGACGACCTCTATCTATCGATTTTATCTGAAGAACAACGTAGATACCGAGATATTCGGTAGGGGTAGTATCATAAAACTTGTTACGGGTTTTGTGGCCACAAGCGCATTTTATTATTTTCTGGAGGCGCTATCGGAAGTACTCTACGAAAATATCTGGACTAGAACTGATTTTGAAATCCAATACCTCGAAGAGAATAGCGGTTTTTATTTTACAATGTTCGATGTAATGGTCTCCATATTAATTTGGACAATCATTTATTTCGTCATCAAATTTATTTTGGAGGCCAATCAAAATCATCTTCGAAGTCTCGAACTCAATGCCGCCCTTCGTGAAGCCCAGCTTAACACTTTAAAAGGCCAGGTCAACCCACATTTTATGTTTAATAGCTTGAACAATATAAGGGGATTAATGCTGGAGGATGTCGAAAAATCCCGAAGTATGATGACCAAGCTTTCCGAAATGTTGGAATACGCTTTTGAAAAAAATAAGATTGATGCCATTCCCCTGAAGGAGGAAGTGGAAATGGTAGACAACTACATTGCCCTATCCAAAATACAGATGGAAGAACGATTGAGGTTTGAAAAGGATATCGATCCAGATGTTTTGAACGTATCCATTCCGCCAATGATTGTTCAATTGTTGGTAGAGAATGCCGCGAAGCACGGTATTTCAAATCTTAAAGATGGAGGTATGATAAGGTTAAAAGTAAACAAAGGCCATGAGGAACTTCATATCTGGGTCGCCAACACCGGTACGCTGCAAATCGCAGAGGGTTCGACACAATTAGGACTCAAAAATATTCGACAACGCTTACGCCTACTTTACCGGAACGAGGCCACCTTTTCCTTGGAAGAAGTGTCTGGGGAAGTCGTTGCAAGCATCAAAATTCCACTATCATGAAAAATAGTACAGCGGTCATTGTGGAAGATTCACGTTTGGCACGCAACGAGTTAAAGGAACTTTTGAAGAAGCATCCGGAAATCGAACTGCTCGGCGAGGCCGAGAACGTCGACGAAGGTTTTGCCCTGATTCAAAAAACGAAACCTGATTTGTTGTTCCTCGATATCAACATGCCCGAAAAAGATGGTTTCGAACTTTTGGAAATGCTCGATGAGGTACCCGTTACCATTTTTACGACAGCCTATGACGAATATGCCATAAAGTCCTTCGAATATAATGCGCTCGATTATCTCTTGAAACCCATCAGCGAAGAACGTTTCGCCTTGGCCGTAGGGAAGGTAAAAAGCAAGTTGGAAAAAGCGTCGAAGGGAAGCAGCGAGGCTACGGAGCGCTTGACCGAAAGCAGCCAGATTTTCATCAAGGACGGTGAAAAGTGCTGGTTGGTCAAAATCGGGGAGATTTCCCATTTCGATATCGTCGGCAATTATACCCGTGTCTTCTTTCAAGACCAAAAGCCGATGCTCTACAAATCGCTCAACCAAGTAGAGGAAAAACTGCCCGAGCAAAATTTCTTCCGTGCCAACCGGCAACAGATCATTAACACGAATTACGTTCAGAACGTGGTACCTTGGTTCAACGGCAAACTAAAGCTGACCATGCAGAATGGTGCGGATGTGGAAGTTTCACGAAGACAATCTTATCTTTTCAAGGATAGGATGAGCCTTTAGACATCCGGTGGGTCTTGATAGCTGCAATGCCAATAAAACCTATGCGACTTTTTATAGAAGAAACGGTATCTGACCCATCAAAGACCCTTTGAAGTAATCCGTTCTTCACACTAATTTTGGCTATCGCCCACGTTTACCCGAACCCCCTCCGAATGGCTAGTGAACTCCGGCGCGTACATGCTCTGAATAGTAGTGATGCCATTGCTGAACTCCCCGGCATTGTTCACGCGAAGGTCGTATTCAAAGACATAAACGCCCTTGGGCAAATAGTCAAAAAAGAAGTTGGTACTGGCATCTTTGGTGCTTTCGTAATAGCCGAGCCCATCTTGCCATTTGTAGCTCGAAAGCACGTTGATCGGTTCGAAGCCCGCAGCACGCATGTCTTTCATATGCAGGAATTCCATGGCGCGGTCGGAGCGGAGTTCGATGCGTACCCGGACTAGATCGCCTACTTTTAATTTGGTTTCGGATGTGATTTCTGAGATTTCCTCCCCGGTTTTGGTGTTCTTTTTTAGAAAGAGTTTTTTCTTCAGTTTTAATGGTGTTTCTGCGGATGTTATCTTGTCCAGATTCTCGAAATATTGCCAGTAGAGGGCACCCCACGCAATGCCGTTGCCCTTTTTGGTGAGCTGTACCTCGGCCATTTCAGGACGGATTTCGTTGGCATCCCAAGATGTTTTGTAATAGCCGGTTCCCGCTTCGATGTTGCTATTTTCTTTCGTGGAGCCACCTTCAAGATTGACGTCTTCCTGGGCTGGATTATCGGATTTGAGCGGTTCTATTTTCTCTCCGCCGATGAGTACATCTACCGCGTCGGTTAGGGAAAGCCAGTCACTGCCTTGAAGCAGCAGTGCATAAACGGCTTCGGTGGTGGCTTTGGTGGTATCCCATCGGTTGGTCTGTTTATTCTTCAACAGCCAGATTTTGAGGTTGTCGATGGTTTTTTTGTTGTCCTGATGACCATCGTATCGGTCTCCATTTTGCCGATTTCCAGTACCCGGGTCATCAGCTAAATAGATTTCATCGAAGGCCTCTATCATGAGCGCCTGGGTTTCGATGGGTGCTTGGTTCCAATGCCACGATGACGTGTTCTCCTTCCAATACATGCCCAGCTCATCCGAGGTGATGCTGTTTTCCTTTAAAGATTGAAGGATTTTTTTTGCGGTGGAAGAATCATCCGCCCGGTGCATTGCCAAAGCCAACATTCCCTTGGAATACAATCCTGTTTCGGTCCAGTATTTTCGAGCCTGTTCTTGGTAATAGGATGTAATTTTATCGACTTCTTGGGAAGTTTTGGCATCAGGGAAAAAACTGCGCATGTACAGATAATGGATTTGCACCGGACTCAAATGATTTTCGTCGAGGTCGGATGCATATTTTTTCATTTCTTCGTATTCCTTGACAAATTCGGCATCGAGGTAGGCGATGGCGTTTTGAACTATCGAACCGGTCGGGTCATTCGGATTTTGCGCCGATCCGGAATTTAGTGCGGCCGAAGGATTTTTTCCGGGAGCATTCGAAGACGAATTTTCTGATGAGGTAGCTAAGACAGGGGTGACGCTGAGGTGGTTCAAATGACCAAGCCCTGTAACGATATGCTGGGTTATAAATCGGTTATCGGGTCCGCCGGTAAACCAGGCCCAGGCACCTGACGATTTTTGGTTGTTTCTCAATTTGTTCAGGGCGCTTACCTGCTCGTTCTTCATTTTATCTCTATTGAACAAGAGGGCTATGCGCTTCTTCTGCTCGGTTTCCGTCTTGGCATCTCGCAACCAAGGCGTTTCCTGAATCAAAATGGATTTTAGCTCCTCGTTCTTTTCAAGGTTGCTGATCAAGGCATCGGAATTCGCCCACTGGTCAAAAACTTCCCGGATACGCGGATTCGAGTTGGCAATATGGCTCGCCAAGGAGTTCGCATAATACCGGGCAAAGGTCTGCTCGTTGCATTCGTACGGATATTCCATCAAATAGGGCAAGGCCTGCACGGCGTACCAAGCGGGATTGGAGGTGATTTCCAAGGTCAGTTGATGGTTTCTGAGGGTCGGTGAAGTGTTGTCCTTCAGCTTGTCCAAAGTAAAAGTCTGGGTTTCATCGCTTCGAACCCACATTGGCAGGGTTTCCGTAACCAGTTTACGGTTGGTCAGAACAGGAAGTAGATTCTGTTCGCCATCGCTAAAATCCCCGGCCTTGGCGATTACTTTATATTGCACTGCCTGAAGGCCTTTTGGAATTTGAAGGCGCCAGGAGACTTCGGAGTTGTTAAGGGAGTCGACCTTGAATTTCTGGCCCTCTCTTGTGTAATCTTTCATTAATTTTTCGGAGATTTTCTCTCCTGATACCGCGTCAGTAAATTCCAAAATAGCCTGTCCGGACAGCGTTTTGTCCGTCAGATTGGCAATCTTGGAACTGATAGTAATTTCATCGCCTTCCCTCAAAAACCGAGGGGCATTGGGAATGACCATCAACTCTTTTTGGGTAATGGCTTCCATGGTCGCTACCCTGCTCTCCAAATTTTTGGTGTGCCCGAGCAATTGAAGTTTCCATCGGGTCAATGCCTCGGGAGTGGTGAAGTTAAAGGATACGTTTCCTTCTTTGTCCGTCGTCATTTGCGGGAAGAAAAAAGCGGTTTCCTGAAGGTTTTTTCGGATGGGAACCTCGTCGAAGGATACACCTTCTTCCTTTTGATCGGATTCGTTTTCGGTTGCGGAAGTTTCTGATTGGCCTCTGTCTGTATC
>JBAUIP010000144.1:0-2611 GCA_049683055.1 Pricia sp. | reverse complement strand
GATTATCGTATTTTTGATTGGGATTTGGGCTGAATTTGAATGGGATAGCCCAAATTTCGGCAGAAACAAGTTTCCGATTAAAACAAATAAGATGAACAACGAATCCGTCGATGTATTGATTATCGGTGCTGGACCTTCGGGTGCGGTATCCGCCGCCTACCTCCACAAACAGGGATTCAAGGTAAAAGTCGTCGAAAAGAGCGTTTTTCCAAGGTCCGTTATCGGCGAAAGCCTATTGCCGCGCTGTATGCACCACTTCGAGGAGGTCGGACTTTTGGATGCCCTAAAATCTAAAAACTTCGAGGTCAAAGGGGGCGCCAGGTTTATGCGCGGGGATAAAATCTGCAACTTTGATTTCAGTAAAAAGTATACCGAAGGATGGGATTGGACTTGGCAGGTACCGCGTGCGGATTTCGACAAAACCCTAACGGATACCCTAGTAGGATGGGGCGTCGACGTCGCCTTTCAACAGGAAGTCGTGGCGGTGGAGTTCGAAGGGAGCGATTCGACCACCAATATCAAGGATGCCAACGGCCAGCTATCGACCGTCTCCGCCAGATACATCGTTGATTCCAGTGGTCACGGTAGGGTGCTTCCGCGCTTATTGGATTTGGACAAGCCCTCCGAAATTCCAAAACACTCCTCCATCTTCACCCATGTCAAGGATGTCAAACGCCCGGAAGGCCGTGAAGGTACCATCATCACCTTCGATATCGTCAGCCGGGAGACCTGGCTCTGGGTCATTCCCTTCTCCAACGGATATACCAGTATCGGCTACGTCGGCCCGACCGACTATCTGGAATCCTTCGAGGGTGACAACACCGCAAAATTGCAAGAGATGATGAAGCTTTCGGAATATTACTTCGACCGTTTCAACGGAGTACCCTACGAATTCGAGCCCAGAATCATCAAGAACATCGCCAAATCGGTCAAAAAGTTATATGGCGACGGCTTTGTATTGACCGGCAATAGCGCGGAATTCCTTGATCCCGTGTTTTCGTCGGGAGTGACCTTCGCCACGGAATCTTCTCTGGTTGCGGCGAAATTGATAGCCAAGCAATTAAATGGTAAAACGGTCAATTGGGAAACCGATTACTCGGACTATATGAAAGAGGGCGTCAAGGTCTTTGCCACCTATGTGAAAGAATGGTACACCGGAAACCTGCAGACCATCTTTTTTGATAGTAATGAAAACCCGGTCATCAAAGCGCAAATCTGTGCTGTGCTGGCGGGCTATGTTTGGGACCGTTCGAATCCGTTCGTGAAGAACCATCATCGGCTAGTGAAAACGGTGGCGCGAATAGCGGAAATGGAGAAAGAGGCAAGTTAAAAGAAATTATTGCGAGAAGCCTTACCGCCAGTTAAAATTAGATCCATGTTCAAAAGCGACGCGGCAATCCGTTGAACCTCCCAGAACGTTCAAGCAGATTGCCGCGTCGTTCGCCCTTGGACTCATTCCTCGCAATTCACGTTCCTAAAAGGCCTTCTTCTCGACTAATCTCGCAAAAGTCTTCCCGGTTTTCGCATAGCCTTCACCCAAGCGATCCTCATTGCTAAAGCTGCTGCCCCATTGGTCGCCTGGAGCATTTTCACTGCTCACTTCGGCCAAAACGGTTTCGGGGCTGGCCGTCTCAACGAATATCAAGTTGGTCGAGACCTTGGCAGGTTGTTTCATCACGGCGGCATCCCATCCTGGATAGAGCCAAACGGTATCGACAATTAAGGTGTATTTCGCATCGGAAAGACCTTCCTGAAAACTAAGGTTGTGTTCGTCCTGAAAATAGCGGTTCATCAGTTCAAGAAATTTCGGCTGCCAGATAGTTTCCTTTGCGGAGGCCCATTTCTTTTTCCAAGTATCGCCCGAGCCTTTTGACTTTTCCTCGGCTTCGCCGTATTGCTTCTCGATATATTGCTCCTCGGTCATGTTTTCCTTATAAAAGGTCGCGTTGTCATAGACGAACTCCACATTGACCTCATTTTGTCCTTGTAAAAAATCGAAGTCGCCTTCTACGATTTTCATTTTCTGGGCGAAAACGGAAGTTGCAATAAAGACCATCATTAAAGTAATGTAGTTTTTCATTTTTATCGGATTAGATATTAATAGTTGTGTATTCTGTCGTTCTCGGGTCAAAGCATCGGAAAGGTAAGCTAAAACTGCTTTCAAATATAATTTTTTTGTATGGATGGTTGTAAATCAGTCATTAATGGCAGCAAAAACCATTTGACGGAACTTCCACCCCGTCTCGTCGGTAGTATCGCCCCGGGTCTGTTTCATGAGGATGCCGATGATTTGTTCTTTGGGGTCTGCGAAATATTGAGTATTGAAATAACCGCCCCAATCGAAAGTTCCTACGCTTCCCCTGCCGCCCAAATCCTGTCCCTGTTTGCTGACCACCCCAAAGGCTAGTCCGTAATATTCCTGTTCGCCTCCGAAAAGAGTGTCGGTCTGGTTGCCCATGATACTTTGCACGGTAGTGCGGCTGAGGATGCGTTCACCGTTCAGTTTGCCATCGTTTAGGTACATCTGAAGGAAGGTAGCGTAATCCTTTGCCGTGCTCGATAGTCCCGCCCCGCCCGAAAAGAAACGTTTGGCACCTGAGATAGGATAGTC
>JBAUIP010000143.1:0-2630 GCA_049683055.1 Pricia sp. | reverse complement strand
AAGATTTTTTGAAGGAAAAAACTAGTGATAAAATTTTCGGCAGCAAAGATGCCACCCGTCTCGCTTTTAAATATGAACTTGTCGATGAAGGCGAAATTTGGATGGGAATGATCGGAGACCGAAATATAAGTAGCCACACATACAACGAAGATGTGGCCGATCAAATAGCAAAGGCCGTCGTTTCAAAATATATTACCGAGTTTCGAAAGTTTGGCAATACCATGACTTCATTAAAAGAAAATAACTAATGCCTTACGGATTGAGCGAAAATACCATATCAAAGCTTCACGGATTATTTGAGGAGTTCCCGGCCATAGAGAAGGTGATTCTTTATGGGTCGAGGGCGATGGGTAACTATCGTAACGGCTCGGACATCGATCTTACCCTTGTGGGCGATATTCCCTGGAACCTTGTTTCAAGATTGAATTGGGAGATAGATGATCTCTTGCTTCCTTACATGATTGATCTTTCAAGGTTAAAGGATATTAATAATCCTAATTTAATAGACCACATCGACCGCCGGGGCGAAGTTTTTTACGAACGTGAAAAAGTGCCTCAATAGGTATCCCATGAAAGTAATTATATTTCTTTTCGCATTCCTATGCTGCTCTGTCGCCTCCGCCCAAGAGGATTTCCTCGCCCAGCAATACTTCAACGACGGGGATTACGAAAAGGCGGTGGTGTTCTACGAGAAACTGGTAGAAAAAAATCCGCGGCGGACGGACTATGCCGAGGGGCTCGTTGCCACCTACCAGCAATTGGAACGCTATGAGGATGCGGAGGTATTCCTACTTAAAAAAATAGAGGAAAGCCGAGGGTATCCGACCCTGCTTATCGAACTCGGCTACAACTTTACTTTGCAGGATAAATCCGAAGCAGCCGACAAATACTACGAACAGTCCCTCGCCAAAATCGACGAGAATCCCAATTTTGGATATGGGGTCGGCTTCCGTTTCCAAAAATACGCGCTGCTCGATTATGCCCTAAAAGCCTACAATAAATCGATGGAGCTCAACCCGCAACTGGATTACAATTACCAGATGGCCAGAATCTACGGCGAGCAGGGCGATATTGAAAAAATGTACTCCTCGTACCTGAAACTGGTCGCGGAAGGGAAGACTTCGAAGTCGAATATTTTGCGGCAGATCGATGATTTTGTCACCGCCGACCCGGAAAACGAGAACAATCTGCTTTTCAAACAGGTATTGCTGAAAAACGCGCAGAAAAATCCCGATTTGCTTTGGAACGAGCTATTGAGCTGGCTTTTCGTTCAGCAAAAGCAGTACGGCAGTGCGTTCCGTCAGGAAAAGGCTATTTACAAACGGATGGAGGCCGGTTCGATGCAGAGGCTCGAAGGTCTTGGCGACCTCGCTTTGGAGGACAAGGATACCGAGACCGCCCAGGAAGTTTTCGAGTACATCGCCGAAAACAGTGGCGACGAAATTACGGTCTTGAACGCCCAACTCAACCTCATCGACATACAACTGTTGGACGCGGATAAAAAAGATTTAGAAGATATTCAAAAACAGTTCGACGAGCTGATTGCCATCCACGGCTATAAAAACCGCACCTTGCAACTGCAGGTCGCCTACGCCAATTTTCTCACTTTTGAAAAAAATGCGCCCGAACCGGCCATCGACATCCTTAAAAAAAGTTTGGAGCTGCCGTTGGAAGAACGGGTCAACGCCTTTGTCAAACTGGCCCTGGGCGACATCTTGGTATTCGACCGAAAATTCAATCAGGCCCTGATCTATTTTTCCCAGATACAGAAAAACCTGAAAAACGATGTCTTAGGGCAGAACGCCCGTTTTAAGGTCGCGCAGACCAGCTTTTACAAAGGTGATTTCGATTGGGCCCTTACCCAATTGAAGGTGTTGCGAAGTTCAACTTCCCAGCTCATCGCCAACGATGCCATGCAGTTAAGCCTTTTGATATCCGACAATTCCTTAGAAGATTCAACCCAGACCGCCCTTAAAAAATACGCCCGAGCGGACCTTCTGGGCTATCAGAACAAGACCAAGGAAGCCATTGCCGAACTTGACGTCATTCTCAAAGACCACAAGGGCGAGAAAATCGAGGACGAAGCCCTGTTGAAACAGGCGGAACTCCTCGAAGGCGAAAAGGACTACGAGGCCGCCGAATTCAACTACCGCAAAATTACGGAGTTTTACGCCAACGGTATCCTCGCCGACGACGCCCATTTCGCGTTGGGCGAACTCTACCGAAACCTACTCGACCAGCCCGAAAAAGCCAAGGAGGAATACGAAAAGATCATCTATAATTACCAGGATAGCTACTTCTTCCCACAGGCCCGCAAAAATTTCAGGATGTTGCGGGGGGATGCGGTCAACTAAAGTAAGGTCCATATCGAAATCCAACACAAGATGATTTCTTTCCAGACCAGACTGCCGTTTTCTTGCGATAAAAAACGATATATAAACTAATGCTCATTTACAACGTTACGACCAATATAGAAACATCCGCCCATGATGAATGGCTACGGTGGATGCAGGAAACCCATATTCCAAATGTGCTGGCAACGGGAAAATTCCTTAGTGCCAAAATGAGCAGGATATTGGTAGAGGAAGAAACGGGCGGTTTTACCTATTCCGTACAATATACAGTTGCGG
>JBAUIP010000142.1:0-4060 GCA_049683055.1 Pricia sp. | reverse complement strand
TGACTGTTCTTGGCCCTGACGGCGGTTTCCTTGAGGGATGCCAAATCCAACGGCCCGACGATGGCGCTAATGGAGTTCAGGTTTTCACCTTGTAGAATTTGCTTGGTCTGGCCCAGGTCCAACCGGTTGTCATAGGTCTTTACATCGACGGATACGCCCAAATCGGCAATGGAATCGAGAGCAATCAAAGCCCCGGAATATAGTCCTAAACTGAATTTCAAGCTGTTTCGTTTCTCGATAATATCGGCTACTTCTTCCTTATCGCCCAGATTCAATTTGTCTAGTCGAAAGGGAAGCATAAAAACAATTTTCGGCCGATTACCCACATTGATGCTGTCCAACAGATTGATCTTGTCCAGCACGAGGGAATTGCGGACGTCGAAATTGCCCTCCTGATCTTTGGGCAGTTTCAGTACCATACCTGCCTTAAGCCCCTCGCTCAAATCGGGATTCAGTTCCAACAAATCTTTGTAGGTAATACCCAATTTTTGGGTCAGGGAGAAAACCGTCTGCTTTGGCTTGACCTCGTAAAAATTATAATTATCCGTATTGATTTCCCCGGCATCAAGCTTCTTTTGGGGTATACGGATGACCATACCTTCCTTGAGTCCCCCTTTTTCGGTGATTTCGGGATTCAAACGAACGATTTCATCCGATTTCACGTCGAACTTCTGCTCTAATCGGAAAAAATTCATCTTTGGCGGAACGGTGTAGGACAGATACAGCTGGGTTTGCTGATTTTCCACCGTACTTCCCGGTGGGCGGGGCATTTTAAGCTCCTGCCCGACCGCCAAATAACTGGATTCCGTGGAGAGTTCGGGGTTCAAGACGAGCATACTGTCAATGGTGATTCCGTATTTGTTGGCGATACTCCATCGGGTCTCCTTGGGGGCTACGGTATAGGTCTCAAAATCTTCTTCGTTGATTTCGGTGCGCTCCGTTTTCGTCCGGCGGTATTGCGGAATTTTCAGGGTCATGTTCTTCCTCAATTGGGAGGAATACAGGTCGGGATTGTATTTTTTAATTTCATCCTCGCTAATTCGAAACCGTTTGGCGATGCCGTAGAGCGTCTCCCTTTTTCGGACTCTGTGCGAGGTAAAGCCGATGGGCTCTTCGCTCTGTGTGACGGAATCTTGGGATTGTTGGGGTGCCCTTTGGGTGACGGTCGTAGATTTCTGGGCCCCACAGCTCAGCAGGGCGACCATCAAAACGCTCAAGGCGATTATATTTCTAAAAAATAGGTTCATCAGAAGCTTTAATTGTTCGTTACTGATTTGTTCTTTTAAGGCTCGACCCGCTAAATTCGCAACGTCGATTTACGCTCATTTTTATGGTAAGGCCGATCGCCCTCACTCCCACTCGATTGTCGCAGGCGGTTTTGAGCTGATATCATACACCACCCGGTTGACGCCCGGCACTTTGTTAATGATATCGTTGGATGTCTTCTGCAAAAACGCATAGGGCAGGTTGACCCAATCCGCCGTCATACCATCGGTACTCTCCACAGCCCGCAAAGCTACGCATTTTTCGTAGGTTCGTTCGTCGCCCATGACTCCCACACTATCTACGGGCAAAAGCATGGCGCCGGCCTGCCAGACCTTGTCGTAAAGGTCCCAATCCCGCAATCCTTGTATAAAAATATGGTCGACTTCCTGAAGGATGGCCACTTTATCGCGGGTGATATCCCCAAGAATTCGGATGGCGAGTCCCGGTCCCGGAAAAGGATGCCTTCCCAAACGTTCATCCGTGATGGCCATGCTCTTCCCTACTCGTCGCACTTCGTCTTTAAAGAGCATTTTTAAGGGCTCGACTACCTTTAATTTCATAAAATCCGGCAATCCCCCCACATTGTGATGGCTTTTGATGGTCGCAGAGGGACCCCCGGTCGCGGAAACAGATTCGATAACATCGGGATAAATAGTGCCCTGTGCCAGCCACTTCGCATCCTCCACCAAATGCGCTTCGTCATCGAAGACTTCGATAAAGACCCGGCCGATGATCTTGCGTTTTCTTTCTGGGTCACTTTCTCCTTCGAGCGCATCCAAAAATCGATCCGAAGCATCGACCCCCTTCACATTCAGACCCATATGTTCGTATTGGTCAAGTACCTCTTCAAACTCGTTCTTGCGCAAAAGTCCATTATTGACGAAGATACAGTGCAGGTGTTTTCCAATGGCTTTATGCAATAGGATGGCAGCAACTGTGGAGTCCACTCCTCCCGATAATCCGAGGATGACCTTGTCTTTTCCAATCTTCTTTTTGAGTTCCGCTACCGTAATATCAACAAACGCATCCGGTGTCCAGGTCTGTTCGAGTCCCGCAATATTGACAAGGAAGTTTTCGAGTAGCTGTTTGCCGTCTTTGGTATGGTAAACCTCCGGATGAAACTGGATGCCGTAAGTATCCTCTCCCTCAATCCTATAGGCAGCGTATTCTACATCATGGGTACTGGCCAGTACCGTCGCATTTTCGGGAAGGGTTTTGATGGTGTCGCTATGGCTCATCCAGACCTGGCTGCCTTCGGAAACGGACGCAAAAAAAGGTTCATCGGACTTGATATTGGATAGGTTCGCCCGGCCATATTCCCGTGTATTGGACTTCTCCACACTACCCCCGTTGAAGTGAACGAGATACTGCGCACCATAGCAGACGGCCAATAGCGGTTTGACGCCCTTGATCTGCGATAAATCCGGATGCGGCGCGTCGTCGGCCCGCACCGAAAAAGGACTACCCGAAAGTATGATCGCTTTATAGCTTGAAAGGTCTTCGGGCAGCTTGTTGTAGGGCTTTATCTCGCAAAAAATATTCAGTTCGCGTACGCGCCGAGCGATAAGCTGGGTGTACTGCGAACCAAAATCAAGGATTAGGACGTTGTTGAGCATGCGCAAAAATAGGAAATTACGGATTTTGGGGAAGGGTCTGAGGATATAATTATTCCCATGTTTTTAACAGGCTTTAAAAACCGATGAGGTTTCGAGCCGAAAAACAAATCGAAGAGCCGGAGGTGAGATGCAAGCAGATTGAAAAGTACAGAAGATCAAACACAAAATTCAGTGTAGATTTTTCAAAAGAGACAATATTCTTCGTCCGAAAAAAGAATGAAATCTGATTTTTTTGAGGAAGAAAATAAAAAACTTTGAAAATGAACTTAAGATGCAGGTAAATCGTTATAAAGTTATGGTTTTAAGTTTTTTGAATTCATTCCTACAAAGTGTTAAATTATGTTAATTACTGCTGATTGGGCACAAAAAAAAAGTCCGGGCTACCAAACCCGGACTTTCAATCAAAATCAAAAAACCAACCTAAACACATGAACTTAATAAACTAACTCAAATACTTTTTCATAGCAATTTGTATCTATAACAACTGATTTTTGGAATACCCTACCTGATAAAAAATCTTTTTTGAACCTGAGACGAACGGGTCCCAAAATGAACCCTCATGCTTTTTTTAGCATCGCTTCATAAAAAATTCGATTTTAGACTATCTTTATTATAAAAATACGAGGCATGACGGATACTTTTTTTCAAGAGCTAGAAGAAGAACTTCAAAAAGGGACTTCCAAAAAAGGACATCCCTTCCGTTATTGTACCTTGGCCACCGTGGGGCTGCAACAGAGCGCCCGGCTGCGGACCATTGTATTGCGAAGAGCAGAAAAGGACTTGAAGCTGGTCTTTTATACGGACAAGCGTTCGAAAAAGATAGTCCACATCAAAGAAAATGATAGGGTCAGCATGTTGTTCTATTATCCAAAAAAACTGCTGCAACTCAAGGTCGAAGGAAGTGCTCATATCGTCACCGATTCCGACGAACTCCAAAAATATTGGAGCGGCGTACAGCCCAGTAGCAGAAAGGACTACATCACGAAATCTCCTCCCGGTTCGCCTCTATCCAACCCCGATAACGTCGAATATTTTGAGGATAAAAACTACTTCTGCATCGTAGAGGTTTCGCCCACAAAAATCGAGTATTTGAAGTTGAAGCGGCCAAATCATTTGCGGGTTCTTTTTACAAAGGAAAACGGAGCATGGGACGGGAAGTTTTTGGTTCCGTAATGAAA
>JBAUIP010000141.1:0-7857 GCA_049683055.1 Pricia sp. | reverse complement strand
ATTTTTCCGCTTTCGACAATATGTATTTTACAGGGGATGGTGCATTACGGGATGCCGTAGGATATTACCGGATTACCGGCCGCGTCGACGATGTCATCATCGTATCGGGACATAATCTGGGCACCGCCCCCATCGAGGATTCCATCAACGAACATCCGGCCGTGGCGGAGTCGGCAGTGGTCGGCTTCCCGCATGAGGTGAAGGGGAATGCCCTTTATGGATATGTTATCCTCAAGGAAGCTGGGGAAAGTAGGGATAGGGACAATGTGCGGAAAGAGATCAACCAATTGATTACCGAACAGATCGGACCGATTGCCAAGCTGGATAAAGTGCAGTTTGTATCCGGTCTTCCCAAGACCCGGAGCGGGAAAATCATGCGACGCATCCTCAGAAAAATCGCATCCAAGGATACTTCCAATTTGGGGGATACCAGTACGCTTCTGAATCCTGAGGTGGTGGAAGAGATTATGGAGAATGCGTTGTAGCTAATACGCGCTTCCGCTTTACCATCAGCATGATTCCTAAAGAGAGTAATCCGCAAATTGCCAAGCCGACGAACATCGGCCAGACCGTTTCCTGTACGAAACTACCAATGTAGTTCGCGATGGGTACCGCTAATATGGTGGATACAAAGCCGTTGATGGCCGCCCCGATGCCTGCGATGTGCCCAATGGGTTCCATGGCGATAGATCGGAAATTGCCCCAAAGAAATCCCAAACAAAAAAACTGGGCGAACAAAAATACCACCAGCACTACCACGTTCGGGTTCGGACTTCCGTAAAAAAGAACCACGTAGGCCAGTGCAATCACACAAAACGCGGTTTGGGCCATGAGTGCCAATCGGCGCATCCCAAAACGCATCACCAAGGTACCGTTCAGAAAAGTTGACAGGCCGACAGACCCCGCAAGTCCAGCAAAAATATAGGGGAAGGAATCTACCAATCCATACTGATCCTCAAACACGTGTTGCGAAGCGCTCAGGTAGACCAAAAAGGCCCCGGTAACAAAGCCCGAGGTGAAGGTGAAAGCCACTGTTTCGCGATACTTGACGAATTCCCGCAATCCGTTTTTAAAGACCTTCGCCGAAAAAGGAATTTTGTACTCGGGTTTGAGGGTTTCGACTTGTCGTTTCCAGAACCAAATGGCCACCACCAAGGCGAAAAATAATTGCACGTAGAAAATGGATTCCCATCCAAAGGCATCCATTATCCATTTACCGATGGCCGGCGCGACTACGGGTACCAAAATAAAAAAAGCGGTAACGAACGACATGATCCGGGCCATATAATCGCCCCGATAGGTGTCCCGAATGATAGAAATCGCAATGGTCCGTGGAGCGGAAAGACCGATTCCCTGCAGGATACGCCCGACCACCATGATTTCCAAAGAGGGCGCGAAAACACAGATAACGCTGGCTACGGCGAAAAGGGAAAATCCCGCGTAAACAATGGGTTTGCGCCCAAAACTGTCCGACAACGGCCCGAAGAACAACTGTCCGAATCCCAATCCCAAAAAAATCATGGTGATCAACAGCTGGTTGTCCGTCGGATCCAGGCTGTTGATGGCGACACCGATTTCCGAAATGGCCGGCAGGAGGGCATCGATGGCCAAGGCAACAATGGACATTAGGGACGCCATCAGGGCGATAAACTCGAAATTCGGCTTGACGTTTTTCTCCTGTATCTGATTCCGCATCCCGTTTTGCATCCGGCAAAAGTACGATTCAGACGGCACGCGATCTTACGAAGGTGCCATATTATTTTTAGCCGACCCATGATGTCAATTTTCTAAATCTTTGACTTGGGTAAAAGGGCCGGCGAATATCTGCCTTGGAAAAAATGCTAAAGTTTCGAGTAGGTCTGAACCCGTAATTCTATTGGCGTGGCGGTCTTGTTTCTCTTTTTGTACTTTTGACGAAAATTAAGTGCGGATGTTGATTATAGGAATCGCGGGAGGAACGGGCTGCGGAAAGACCACGGTCGTCAATCAAATTATCGAGGAACTGGCAGATGGCGAGGTAGGTGTCATTTCACAGGATTCCTATTACAACGACCTCTCACATCTTTCTTTGGAAGAACGCCGGAAAACGAATTTCGACCATCCGCAGTCCATTGACTTTGAACTTTTGGAGAAGCACCTAAAGCTGTTAAAGTCCGGAAAATCCATCCAACAACCGGTGTATTCGTTTTTGGAATGCAACCGTACCGACAAGACCATTCCGGTCAACCCGAGTAAGGTCTTGATTGTGGAGGGCATCCTGATATTGACCAACAAGGCCATCCGAAAGATGCTGGATATCAAGATTTTCGTCCATGCCGATTCCGATGAGCGGCTCATCCGAAGGCTCAAACGGGATGTCAACGAACGAGGCTGGAACCTCGACGAGACGCTCGACAAATACCAGAACAACATCAAACCCATGCACCTTCAGTTCATCGAACCCAGCAAGGAATATGCAGATATTATCATTCCGAACAATAAATACAACACAGTGGCAGTTGATATGGTACGGACGATTATCAGCGATAAACTGACCTAGGTTTTATGGGATGGAGTGATTTACGAAAGAAAAAATGGTTCAAGGTCTTCACCAACATGTACGTTTTGGTGCTGACCGTTTTTGTTATTTGGATGGTCTTTTTCGATACCAACTCCCTTCTCATCCATCTAGAACTACGAAAGGAAATCAAAAAGCTCGAAAAGCAGCAGGAATTCTTACAGACCGAAATCGCGAAGGATAAAAAAGTACTTGAAAAGCTATCCGACACCGAAGAGCTGGAGAAATTCGCCAGAGAGCAGTATTTCCTCAAAAAGAAGGACGAGGAAATCTACCTGATCGAATATGAGGACAGTTTGAAGCAAAGGCAATAAACTACGTCAACCTACAAGGCCTCAAACTTAAAGCAATACTTCAAGCTTTATCCCTTAACGAAGTTTAACGCTAGTAATCGCCATTGTTCACTACCTGTTAACAAAATGGTTTCGAAGGCATGGTAAATAATCGTATTTTTACCCCCTAATCGAGACGGATAATGGGCAAGATTATTGCTATTGCGAACCAAAAAGGGGGCGTGGGAAAAACCACGACCACGGTCAATCTGGCCGCCTCGCTGGGGGTATTGGAAAAGAAGGTGCTGTTGATCGACGCGGATCCCCAGGCGAACGCCACTTCGGGACTGGGGGTAGACGTGGACTCGGTGGAACTGGGCACATATCAATTGCTGGAGCACAGCGTTTCTGCCAAGGAGACCATTATAGCGACCGACTCCCCTAATCTTGATCTGATTCCCGCACATATCGACCTGGTCGCCGTTGAAATCGAACTGGTGGACAAGGACAGGCGGGAGTATAAAATGAAGGAGGCGATTTCGGGGCTGCGCGATACCTACGATTATATCCTTATCGATTGTGCTCCTTCGCTAGGTCTACTGACCCTGAATGCCCTGACCGCAGCCGATGCCGTCATCATTCCCATTCAGTGCGAGTATTTCGCTTTAGAGGGACTCGGAAAACTGCTGAACACCATCAAAAGCATCCAGAAAATACACAATCCCGATCTGGACATCGAGGGCATGCTGCTCACCATGTTCGACTCCCGCTTACGGCTTTCGAATCAAGTGGTGGAGGAAGTGCGGAAGCATTTTGCCGATATGGTCTTTGAGACCATCATCCAACGGAACGTGCGGTTGAGCGAGGCGCCCAGCTACGGCGAGAGCATTATCAAGTACGATGCGAGCAGCAAGGGTGCGGCCAACTACCTGAACCTGGCTAACGAGGTCGTCAAGAAAAACACGGCGGTCGTTTAAATCTCTAAAAAGGCAAAAGCAACCCAATGGCGAAGGCAACCAAAAAACAGGCGCTCGGACGCGGACTCTCTGCACTTTTAAAAGACCCTGAGAACGACATCAAGTCGGCCTCGGACCAGAATGCCGACAAGGTGGTCGGCAATATCGTGGAACTTGATATCGAAGCCATTGAGGTGAATCCCTTTCAACCCCGAACCAGTTTTAATGATGAGGCCTTGCACGAACTGGCCAGTTCCATTCGTGAATTGGGGGTGATTCAACCGATTACCGTCCGCAAGCTCGACTTCAATAAATACCAACTCGTCTCCGGGGAACGCAGGTACCGCGCCTCGAAACTGGTCGGATTGCAGACCATCCCCGCTTACATCCGTATTGCCAACGACCAAGAATCCCTAGAAATGGCCTTGGTCGAGAACATTCAGCGGCAGGATTTAGATCCTATAGAAATCGCGCTATCCTACCAACGGCTCATCGACGAAATTCAACTGACCCAAGAAAAACTGAGCGAACGTGTAGGAAAAAAACGTTCGACCATCACCAATTACATGCGTTTGCTTAAACTGGACCCCATCATCCAGACCGGTATCCGTGACGGATTTCTCAGCATGGGCCACGGTCGGGCCTTGGTCAATATTGACAAAAAGGCCGATCAGATTGCGCTCTACGAAAAGATTGTCGGACAGAACCTCTCCGTTCGAAATACCGAAAGTGCTGTTAAGGCCTATCGCGAAGGGAAAGAGTACAGCCCTAAAACGGCCTCGAAATCCCAAAAAAGTCCGGATTTCGTAACAGAAAACCTAGAAAAATTTACCGACCACCTATCCGTTAAGGTAGCCATCTCGGCTTCCGAAAAAGGCAACGGAAAAATAACCATTCCCTTCCACTCCCAAGAGGAGTTCAAACGCCTTCAAAAATTGATTCTAGGTGATTAAATCCATATTTCTATCGGTTTTATTCGCTCTGTTTGCATGGGTCGGTTCCGCGCAGGAAACGGATAGCATCCCGAATTCTAAAAATCAGGAAATCGACTCCATTTCCAATACCAATAATCAAGAGGTTAATTCCCTTTCGAATATTCAAAAACAAAAAATCGACTCTACCGCCAACGCCAATACGCGCAAAAGAGATTCCCCCTCCAAAAGAAAAACCAAAAAAAAGGATACCGATGCGGAAAGTCAAGAAATTGATTCCCTACAAAACGACTTAAAAGATGAGGGTATCATCGTGGTCGACACGCTCCAGAAAAAGAAAGTCCGTATCAATCCCCTTGCCCCGAGCAAGGCAGCTTTTTATTCCGCTGTCATTCCCGGTTTGGGCCAGATTTACAACAAACGCTATTGGAAAGCGCCAATTGTCTGGGGAGCCATAGGGGCTGCCGTATATGGCTACACTTGGAACGATAATGCCTATCAACGCTTTCGAACCGCTTTTAAAAGGCGACAGGCGGGGTTTATAGATGACGAGTTTTACGATCCCTTCGGTGGTACCGGGCCTATACCCCGTCTGGACCAGGGCGATCTCCAGAACGAACAGGAACGCTACCAACGTGATAGGGATTTACTGCTTTTGGTTGCCATCGGCCTTTACGCCCTGAACATCGTTGATGCGAACGTTGATGCACACCTGAAACAGTTCAACGTAGATCAAGATTTAAGCCTCAATATGAGGCCGTATATGGACGTGGACCCGATCAGCAACCAGCCTATCTACGGTATGGCGGTGGCAATGCGGTTTTAGGGTCGGATTCCCGCGGAATTCATACCGAGCATGGATTCGAGGTGCGGGAATTGAAAAATGATTATAGATGAACATCGCACTTTTTGGTTACGGAAAAATGGGCCAGATGATTGAGCAGATCGCCCTAAAACGCGACCATCGGATTGTAGCTAAAATTGATGTGGATTCTAAGGATATCGATTATTCCAAAATGGACGTTGCCATTGACTTTAGTATGCCCGATGCCGCTTTCGATAATATTTCCGGATGCATCGAAAACAGTGTTCCCGTCATATGTGGCACCACGGGATGGCTGAATAAATACGATAATGCGGTAGCCCTTTGTGAAGAAAAGAACGGCGCTTTTATCTATGCCTCTAACTTCAGTTTGGGAGTCAACGTCTTTTTTGAGCTGAACCGCCATTTGGCCCGAATGATGCATGGGCTGGAGCAATATCGGGTCTCCTTGAAAGAAATACACCATACCCAAAAACTCGACGCGCCGAGCGGAACGGCGATTACCCTGGCCGAGGGGGTTATCGAAAATAGTGATTATAAGGGATGGACTTTGGAGGATTCCGACATTTCGTTGGCTGCCACAAACGAAGGAAATAGCGAAGCTTCCAAAGATACCGATACCTCAAGGAAGACCGAAGCGTCAAAAGAGTCTAAAACGTCAGAAAACGCGGAGGTTTCAGAGCACAAAAAATTGCCCGAAATCCCGATAACTTCAAAAAGAGTCGGCAACACCCCCGGAACCCATACCGTCGAATATGAAAGTAAGGTCGATGCCCTACAGATCAAGCACACCGCCCATAACCGGGAGGGTTTCGCCCTCGGCGCGGTTATTGCAGCGGAATGGATACAGGGTAAAACCGGTGTATTTACAATGAAAGACGTGTTAAACCTTGGTTAATAGATACAATATTTCCAGTAGAATTGCACTTACTTGCATGGAACCCAATAATTACAATCCAAACAAACCAATAACTAGCTCCACATGAACGCAACACAGTGGATTATTTTTATCCTCATCGTACAGGTCATCCATTTTTTGGGAACCTGGAAACTATACGTCAAGGCGGGCAGAAAGGCTTGGGAAGCTGCCGTACCCATATATAATGCCATCATACTGATGAAAATCATCAATCGCCCTACATGGTGGACGGTACTACTCTTTATTCCCATCATCAACCTCTTGATGTTTCCCATTATCTGGATAGAGACCATCCGTAGTTTCGGGCGCAATAGCTTAGGGGAAACCTGGCTGGTCATACTCTCCCTAGGTTTTTACATTTATTACGTCAACTATGCCCTAGAGGTTAAATATGTTGAGAACCGAGACCTGCATCCCCAAACCGCAACCGGGGAATGGGTCAGTTCCATTGCCTTTGCGGTGATTGCGGCGACTTTGGTGCATACCTATTTCATTCAACCTTACGTCATTCCGACTCCCTCTTTGGAGAGAACACTGCGAGTCGGTGACCTGCTCTTCGTCAGCAAATTCCATTATGGGGCACGGACCCCTATGACGACGGTAGCCGCGCCGATGGTCCATGATACCCTTCCCGTGCTGGGCGTAAAATCCTATTTGAAAAAACCACAGCTTCCCTACTTTCGGCTACCGGGCTTTACCAAAGTGGACCGGAACGACATCGTGGTCTTTAGCTGGCCGGCGGATACCGTTCGCCAATTTTTTAAGAGAGAAGCAGGAGTGGAAAAACCCATCGACAAGAAATCCAATTACGTCAAGCGGTGTGTCGGTATTCCAGGGGATTCCCTTGAGGTTATTGACGGCTATGTCTACATCAACGGAGAGCAATTGAAGCTTTCCGATAGGGCGAAACCGCAGTATGATTATATGGTGTATGCGAATAAGGGAGTTTCTTCAAAGTTGTTGCAAGAAGTGGGTGCCAGCGGATTTAGAAGGAAGTACATCGTTTCGTCCATGAACCAAAATCAGGTGAACGCTATTCAAAAGTACATCCGTGGCAGCCAGCAAAGGCCCGATGGGAAATTTGATATCTATACGGATGCCGGTGGGATTCCCATTGATGTCATTCGAAGAAATGGGATAGCGTTACAAGAGGAAACGGGACGGGAAAGGATGGTGCCGTTGACCGATGAAATGGCCGACCAGTTGAAAAAGGATTCTTCCATAGACTCCCTCTTACGGGTAGTTGACCCTAAAGGAGTGCCAGGAGGTAATAATTTCCCCCAAGATTCGCAGTATCCCTGGAACTACGACCAGTTGGGGCCAATTTATATTCCCCAAAAAGGAAAAACGGTAGATCTCAACCTGAAAGTGCTGCCCCTTTATAAAAAGATTATCAGC
>JBAUIP010000140.1:0-2874 GCA_049683055.1 Pricia sp. | reverse complement strand
AACCTCAAAACCAGTGGCCAACGTCGGACTATCCGTATTTTGGGAGAAATCGAAGACCCTCAGCAACTGAACAATTTTGTGGTCAAGACGGAAAACGGCGCGGTGTACCTCAAAGATATCGCCGATGTTTCTTTCGAGGAACAGGACAAGACTACCTACGCCCGTGAATTCGGCGAGAATGTGGTCATGCTCGATGTCAAGAAAAGGGCAGGCCGTAATGCCATATCGGCCGCCGAGAAAATCAGGGAAATCATCAAACAGGAGCGGGCCGATTATTTTCCGCAAGACCTGCATATTTCCATAGCCAACGACTCGTCGACCCGTACCCTGAACCAAGTCGATGACCTAGTGAACAACATCATATTCGGGATTATTTTGGTCGTGACCGTGCTCATGTTCTTTTTGGGCTTCCGAAACGCCCTTTTTGTGGGTTTTGCCATTCCGATGTCGATGTTCATGTCGTTCGTCATCCTGTCCTGGCTGGGCTACACCTTGAATACCATGATTCTTTTCGGAATGATCATGGGGCTCGGAATGATGGTCGATAACGGAATCGTTGTCGTTGAAAACGTGTATCGTCTGATGGACGAGGGCATGTCCCGCACCGAGGCGGCCAAAAAAGGTATCGGCGAAATTGCGGTTCCCATTATTATCTCAACGGCCACTACGGTAGCGGCCTTTGTACCCCTGGGTCTCTGGCCGGGTATTTTCGGGCAGTTCATGATCTATTTCCCGATTACATTGTCCGTGGTACTGGGATCCTCGTTGTTCGTGGCCATTTTCATGAACTCAATGTTGGTTTCCCAGTTTATGAGTACCGATGAAAAAGCGTTGACCTTGAAGCAACTGATTCGAATCAGCGTGATTTTAGGCGGTATCGGTCTACTGATTGTACTATTCGGTGGTGCCCTGCGCGGCCTTGGCACCGTGATGATTCTTACCGCCATCATGTTCTGGGTCTATAAATATGCGATTAAAAGTGCTGCAGAAGGTTTCCAGAAAAAGACCATGGTGCGATTCGAGAATTGGTACGAAAGACGTTTGAAGCATGCCCTTCGCGGCGGAAACGTCTATTGGTACTTTGGGATTACCCTGCTCTTGCTGTTCGGCATATTTTATCTCTTCGGATTGTCGGTGGAAAGCCAACGTACCAAAATCGAGTTCTTTCCCGACAACAAGCCCAACGAAATATACGTCTACATAGAATATCCGGAAGGAACATCCATCGAAAAGACAAACGAGATCACTAAGGATATTGAGCAAAGGGTGTACAATGTAATGGACGACCCGAAATATAAGGAGGATGGTGAAAACTTTATGATGGCCTCTGCAGTATCCGTTGTCGGTGAAGGTGCCGGAAACCCGTTGACCGATGGCGGTTCTTCGGCCGAGATGCCCCATAGGGGGAAAATGACCGTCAACTTCAGCGAGTTCAAGTACCGACAGGGCATCAATACCGAGAACATCCGTGCTAAAGTACAGGAAGAGCTTGACGGAGTCTATCCCGGGGTCGCCATTTCGGTCGAAAAAGACCAAAACGGTCCGCCGGCAGGATATCCTATCAACATCGAGCTTGAGGGCAAGAATTATGACGAACTGATCAACACGGCCGAAGATATCCGCAACTATATCAATACCAAGAACATTGCCGGTATCGAAGAGCTCAAGATCGACGTAAATAAAAGCAAGCCGTCGATGCAGGTCAAGGTCGACCGTGAAAAAGCCGGGGAACTCGGCGTGGCCGTTGGGCAAGTCGGTAACCAGTTGCGCCGATCCGTGTTCGGTGAAAAAGCCGGTATTTTTAAGGAAGACGGGGAAGACTACGATATCAACGTGCGTTTCAACGAAGACCTGCGTTACAATAAAAGTGCCCTGTTCAACCAGAACATAATCTTTAGGGACCAGGCTACCGGACAGATCAAGGAGATTCCCGTTTCGGCCGTTGCCGAAGAGAAAAACACCTCGGGCTTCAGCGCCATCAAGCACCGCGACGGCAGTCGTGTGGTTACGGTCTATTCGGGCCTCAAACCCGGTTTTACCGATGCAGGGGCCATCGTATCGGAGATACAAAAAGAGATGGAAGAATTTAAGGGACTCTCCAGCGATATTAAAATCGATTATACCGGCCAGCTGGAGGAACAGAACAAACAGCAGATGTTCTTGATAGGCGCCTTCTTTTCGGGCCTAGGCCTGATCTGTCTGATATTGATATTCCAATTCGGTGGTATCTCGAAGCCCTTGATTATCATGATTGCGATTTTCCTGAGTTTTATCGGGGTCTTCGGTGGATTGATGATTACAGGATGGTCGTTCGTTATCATGATGACAATGATGGGCATCATATCGCTTGCGGGAATCGTGGTCAACAACGGCGTGGTGCTACTGGACTACACCCAGATATTGGTCGACCGTAAAAAGGTAAAACTCGACCTCGAGGATAGAGATCTTTTAACTTTAGACGACGCCAAGGATGCCATTATCGTCGGAGGAAAGGCCAGGCTGCGACCGGTGGTCCTGACCGCAATCACCACCGTTTTAGGATTGATTCCGTTGGCCATAGGGCTGAACATAGATTTCTTCTCCCTTTTCAGCGAATTTGACCCCAAAATCTATATGGGCGGCGACAACGTAGTTTTCTGGGGGCCCTTGGCCTGGACGGTTATCTTCGGACTCATAGTAGCCACCTTCTTGACCCTGATTATCGTACCGGTATTGTTCAACATAGTCTACCGCATTAAAATCAAGGTTCGTGGAAGCGGAAGCAAAGAAGAAGAAACCGAAAATCAAGAGGAACTGATGGAGGCGGCGGAGTGAGCAGTCCGAAGACCTAAGCATGGCAATCTCAAGAATCAAAGGTGGCGGTTTGAGCGGCAC
>JBAUIP010000139.1:0-4421 GCA_049683055.1 Pricia sp. | reverse complement strand
GAAGGTAACCTACCCAAGGCACCGAAAAAAACGCTATCCCAATTGAAGGAAGGCGACCGTGGAACCTGTAAGGGATTTAGCGATACGTCATCCTCCTTTTTACAGTATTTGGCCAAACTGGAAATAGGTCTGGGAACTTCGGTAGAGGTCCTGCACGTCGAGGAATTCGATGAAAGCATGACCGTCCGCATCCACGGCCAGGGCATACAACTTTCAAAAACAGCGACGGACAATATTTACATTGATCCTTAATCTACCTTGGACATCGTGCCCTCGAATAACGCCGCTATAACAAAAATCCAAACCACAAAAATATTCATAGAACCATGCCTAAATTGAGATTCAGTACAGAAATCGGAGACTATACAATTTTCCGAAAATTTTTGGGGTGTTCCCTGTCACTTTTACTTTCCCTTGGCCTGTTCACCGCTTGTCAAGACAACAAAAAGAATGCCGATGGTAAGCTCGACGTTGTGACAACGACCACCATGATTACCGATTTGGTCAAAAATATCGGGCGTGACTCCGTGAACGTCCAGGGGCTCATGGGCAGCGGGGTGGATCCGCACCTGTACAAGGCCAGCGAGGGCGACGTATCTAAACTGACCGGGGCCGATGTGGTATTCTACAGTGGTCTGCACCTCGAGGGAAAATTGGTCGACGTCTTCGAGAAAATGGGACGGAACAGCACCACGATAGCCCTAGCGGAAGTGCTTGACAAAGAGGGATTGATCGGTTCGGAATATTTTGCATCCAGCTACGATCCGCATATCTGGTTCAATATTGAATACTGGAAGCAGATTACCGAATACCTCACTGAAGAACTTTCCCGTATCGACCCTGAAAACGCCTCCTTTTACGAGGATAACAAAGAGGAGTACCTCCAAAAACTGGATGTGCTAGAGGACGATATACGCCAAACCATCGCCACGCTGCCCGAAGAAAAAAGGGTGTTGGTCACGGCCCACGACGCCTTTAGCTATTTCGGGGAGGAATATGGTTTCGAGGTGGTCGGCCTTCAGGGACTATCCACCGCTACGGAGGCAGGGGTACAAGACGTACAGCGCCTGGCCCAATTGATTATCGACAAACAGGTGAAATCAATTTTTGTGGAGACCAGCGTACCCAAGCGAACCATCGAGGCACTGCAAAAAGCGGTCAACTCAAAAGGCTATGATGTGGCCATCGGCGGCACCCTATACTCCGACGCGCTGGGCAATGCGGGCACCGAAGAGGGAACTTATCTTGGTATGTTCCGGTACAACGTAAACACTATTGTAGAGGCCTTGAAATGATTATGATTAGAATTGCATTGATTCCCATAATCGATGATTTTTGAGTAATCAGTAATAATGAAATAGGCAGACCTTTAGAATTATTGAAATATGAACGAGCCCTCCTCCCATCCCGCGATTCAAATCGATGACCTTACCGTAGCCTACGATTATAAGCCCGTGCTTTGGGATATCGACCTCATTGTGCCCGAAGGGGTGCTGATGGCCATCGTCGGGCCCAACGGAGCGGGCAAATCCACTTTGATCAAATCCGTTTTGGGCATTATCAAACCTATTGCCGGTAGCGTGAAGGTATTCGGCGAACCCTATAAAAAGCAGGTGGACAAGGTCGCCTATGTGCCCCAAAAAGGCAGTGTGGACTGGGATTTCCCCACCGTGGCCCTCGACGTGGTAATGATGGGTACCTATGGTAGTTTGGGATGGATCAAGCGCCCCGGCCAAAAGGAGAAAAAACTGGCCTTGGAAGCTTTGGAAAAAGTGGGAATGCTGGAGTTCCGGAATCGACAGATCAGCCAACTCAGCGGCGGGCAGCAGCAACGCATCTTTTTGGCGCGCGCCCTCGTACAGGATGCCGCCATCTATCTTATGGACGAACCCTTTCAAGGGGTGGACGCCACGACGGAAAAAGCCATTATCAACATTCTTAAGGAACTGCGCCAACAGGGCAAGACGTTGATCGTAGTCCATCACGACTTACAAACGGTACCGGAATACTTTGATTGGGTGACCTTTCTCAATGTGAAGGGAATCGCCTCCGGTCCCGTCAAGGATATTTTTAATGATGACAATTTGACGAAAACTTATGGAATCAATTATAAGGTTGCCGTGAATCAATAATAATGGAACTGAGCGATTTTTTTACCGATTATACCCTCCGTACCATTACGCTGGGCACCGCCATTCTTGGTGCTATCTGTGGTATGCTGGGTAGTTTTGCGGTATTGCGTAAACAAAGCCTTTTGGGGGATGCCATTTCCCACGCAGCCTTGCCCGGCATTGCGTTGGCCTTTATCCTGACCGGGGTGAAGGATACCAATCTGCTTTTGATCGGCGCTTTAATCAGCGGGCTCGTCGGCACTTTTTGGATCAAAAGCATCGTCAAGCGGACGCGCCTCAAAAATGATACTGCACTTGGTCTGATTCTTTCGCTTTTTTTTGGTTTTGGGATGCTCCTGCTGACCTTTATCCAAAAGATGCCCAACGCCAATCAGGCGGGACTGGACAAATACCTTTTCGGACAGGCGGCGACTTTGGTGGAATCCGATGTATGGGTCATGGCGGTGGTCACAGGAATCAGCCTTCTTGTGCTGTTGCTTTTTTGGAAAGAACTTAAGCTGTTGCTATTCGACGCCGATTACACCAAAACGCTCGGGTTCAATGTACGTTTTCTCGATATCTTGATTACCAGTTTTATTGTGTTGGCTATCGTTTTGGGTCTACAGACCGTGGGGGTGGTTTTAATGAGTGCGATGCTCCTTGCGCCCGCCGCAGCTGCGAGGCAGTGGACGAACAGTCTTGGAAAAATGATAATTCTGGCCTCCTTTTTCGGTGCTTTTTCCGGTGTCTTCGGTACGGCCATCAGCGCCAGTCAGAACAACCTGTCGACCGGGCCGGTCATCGTTTTGGTGGCGGCCGCCTTTGTGGTCGTCTCCTTTATATTTTCCCCGGGAAGGGGATTGCTTTTTCGGGAAATCCGTTTTCGGCGCAACCGTAGGGAGCTTCATCAAAAAAAGACGCTCAGCCTGATGTACCACATTGTCAAGGAACACGAGGATATCTCTCGCCCCCACGCCATCCGGATACTGAACAATTTTCAGGGCTTTACCCGAAAAACACTAAATCAACTGGAGCAGGAACAGCTTATAGCGATATCGGGAAACCAATGGTCCATGACCCCAAAAGGATATGAGCAGGCGGAAGCCATGTACGACCAATTGGGCACCGAAAAACTTTCTACATGACCGACGCGCAACTCGAAATACAACTTATCGCGGCCTTGGTCGCCGTAGCCTGCGCCATTCCGGGTACCTTTTTAGTACTTCGAAAAATGGCAATGATCAGTGATGCCATCAGCCATTCCATTTTACCGGGAATCGTATTGGGATTCTTTCTGACGCAAGATCTTAATTCCCCCTTACTCATTTTGTTGGCTGCGGTCACCGGTGTGGTCACGGTGATTTTAGTGGAATTTATCCAAAACACCGGACTGGTCAAGGAGGATACCGCCATCGGTCTGGTCTTTCCTGCCCTTTTCAGTATCGGGGTTATTTTGATTGCCAAAAATGCCAATGACGTTCATTTGGATATAGATGCCGTGCTGTTGGGAGAACTCGCCTTTGCCCCGTTCGACCGGCTGGTATTGGGCGGAACGGATATAGGGCCCAAGTCCCTTTGGGTCATCGGGGCTATATTGATTATCACGGTTACCCTGCTCCTCCTATTTTACAAGGAACTCAAACTAAGCACTTTTGACAAAGGGCTGGCGGCGACCTTGGGATTTTCCCCGCTACTCATCCATTACGGGTTGATGACGATGTCCTCCGTCACGGTCGTTGGAGCCTTTGATGCCGTAGGTGCCGTCCTGGTCGTCGCCCTGATTATTGCCCCTGCCGCTACCGCATATTTGCTTACCGACGACCTAAGAAAAATGCTGCTACTAAGCTGTTTCTTCGGAACCCTCGCCGCAATCGCTGGCTATTGGATGGCCAACGCGTTGGATGCCTCCATCGCCGGATCGATGACCACGGTGCTCGGCATTGTATTTCTTTTGGTATATCTCTTCGCCCCGAAACAGGGCGTGGTTTCGGTGCTGTTCAAGGAAAGGCAGCAGCGCAAGGAAGTGTCCCTGCTTGTGTTCTTGCTCCACCTTCAAAACCATCAGGAAATCGGCGAACGCCATGTCAACCACCTGCGCGAACATATCAACTGGCAAAAGGTACAGGCCAAAACAGTTTTGGAACTTGCCCAGAAGAACAATCTGGTACGAATTTCCGATCAAGTCGTATCCCTGACCGAAAAGGGACAGGAGTTTACCGACGAGGCGCTACGCTATATCACCACCAATAAAGAGACCGCCATAGAGGAACTAAAAGAGCGGTATTTTCTCTTCAGGGGATAGCGTTACGT
>JBAUIP010000138.1:0-2498 GCA_049683055.1 Pricia sp. | reverse complement strand
TACTTTTTAGTTATTTCGATGGGCCGATTCAGCTCGAACTAACCGCTACACGTTCCTCAAGCTCCGAAACCAGGGCAGCAACGTGTTTTTTCAAGCGTCCGAAGGCATCGATGACCATCCCTTTGTTCATACTCTCCGGTCGTGCCAGTTCGAGTTTCTCCAAAATAACGACACAATCCCGGGCCTTAAGTTGCCGGAACATGGGCAGCATCCGATGGGCTACATGGTTCACCTGCTCGTAATCCCCGGCGGAGACGGTCTCTTCCAAAAGCGTCATGTTGGTTCGGGTATCCCTTAGAAAAGTCTGCAATACCTCGAAAATAGCATCCTCGTTCTTGCCCAAAAAAGAGTGGATGATGTCAAGACTGTATAAGGTAGAACTGGTTTCAATATCCACTTCAGTTTCTTCCTTTTTGGAGTCTTTTTCAGTGGCAATTCCAATCAGTTTCAGGGTGGCCATCAATTCTCCCTTGGTGAACGGTTTTTGTAACACTTGGCTAAATCCGATGCTGGTGTACGATTCCGGACCGAGATCCCGCCGGCCGGTCATGGCGATAATTGGCTGGTCGGTATAGTGGTCATAGTTGCCGGATTGTAATTTTTTCAATACCTCGAAACCGGTCACCTGCGGCATTTGGATATCGGTCAGTACAATGTCGTAGGCAAGGTGCGAATCTTCCTCGATGGACAGAAAATTGGTGTAGGTATGGGTAGTAATGCCCATGCTTTCGGCCAGTTCGCGCAACATATGCAGCAGTGAGGTATCATCATCGATAATGAGCATCCGCAGCTTGGGGGCCATGTATGGCATGGTTTTGTCCGCTTTCTGAACCGCGTTGGTCACCTCAAGCGGTAGGAGTAAGGTAAAAGTACTACCCTCGCCCAATTTGCTCTTTAGGGTCAGTGTGCCCTGAAGCAGTTCGGCCAATTTTTTGGATATGGTGAGTCCCAGGCCGTGTCCGCCGAACTTTTTGTCGGTATCGCTTTCCGCTTGGGTGAACTCCTTAAAAATCAAATTCTTCTTCTCTTTGGCGATGCCGATTCCCGTGTCGGATATTTCGATTTTTGCGGTAAGTTGTTTTCCCTTGCCAGTCTCGGCGCGCCCTGTCACCTTGATATGGCCATCTTCGGTGAACTTGAAAGCGTTTCCGATCAGGTTGGTCACGATTTGTCGTATGCGGAAAGGGTCTCCGAGCACGGTCTGTTCGAGTTCGGGCGCAATGTCGAGTATCAATTTTAGTTTTTTGTCCTTGTGAAGGGCCTGTAGATTTTCCGCGGTCTCTTGGATAAGGTTGGCCGGGATAAAGGGCACTTTTTCAATATTCAATTTTCCGGCTTCCAGCTTCGAGAAGTCCAATAGGTCGTTGACCAGGTTTCCCACGTATTCCGAGGCGGATTTCAGGTTCTTGACGTAGCCCTTTTGTTTCTTCGACAGGTCGGTACTCGCCAGCAGGTCGGAGTATCCGCCGATGGTATTGAGCGGTGTCCGCAGGTCATGGCTTACCGTTGAAATGAGCTGCTCCCTACTTTTGAGCAGCGATTCGGAAAAGCGCTTTTCCTTTTCCAGACGAACCCTGTAGGTCTGGACTTTCCAGTAGTCGCGGGTAATCAAAAAGGAGAATATCCCGACGATGATGAATCCGATCAGGGCGGCACCACCCGCAATTCGTGTGGTTCGCTTGAGTGCCGCTTCTTTTTTCAAGTTGCTTTCATAGCTTCTGGCGATGATATCCTGCTCGAAGGCCGTGATGATATTCTGTAGTTGTTGGGAGAGCATGCGGTCGTTACGGTTCACTTCGAGCTCTTTGAGGGCTAATGTACGTTGGGAGCGGGAATCCTGAAGTTTCGCCCTCCGCAGCATGGCCTTCGAGGCGTTTAAGATGGAGTCGACATAGGCCGCATTGACCGTACCATCGACATTGGTGGGCGCATTTTTATTGATCAGTGCGGCATAGTCACGAAGGGATTTCTGGATTTTGGGCGATAAACGGTCAAAATTGGTGAACAGATTTTCAGCGGAAAATTTCCCAAAGGATTCATCTATCTTTTCAAATTCCTTCAAGGCCCTGTCCAATGAATTGACCGATGCACTTTTGACTTTCAGGCGTTTCAGTTCGTTATTATTGGCGACTTTTTGTCCCAATAATTGTTGAAGGCTATCGAGCAATCCCTTTTGTTCCTCTCCCCTGATAAGCTGTTTTAAGGTATCAATTTCCATCTGGATAGAGTCGATACGATGGGCATAAACATCGAAGAGGGTATCGGTCTCGCTCTGTAAGGCCAATTTAGAGAGGCTCTCCGCCTCGTAGAGATTGGCGACCAAGGTGCTGGTGCGCAAAAGTTTGGTGTCGTTTTGATCGGCGGTTTCGGTGGATAGATAGGTCTGTATTTCAGTGTACACAAAATACCCTACCGCCAGCGCAAGCATAGCCAAAACCAGATAACTGGCCACGATTTTCAGGGTGAACTTATTCTTCGATTTTCCTGGTTCGTTTACC
>JBAUIP010000137.1:0-5739 GCA_049683055.1 Pricia sp. | reverse complement strand
GTACGTTCAACAGCGCAACGTAGCCCTGGAGAAAGAAATGGAGCAACTGCGCGAAGACATGCGCAACATCAGCGAGGAACAGGAGGCCTATAACGAAGAACTGCAGAGCGCCAATGAGGAACTGCTTAGCAGTAACGAAGAAATGCAGAGCCTCAACGAAGAGCTGGAGACCTCTAAGGAAGAACTGCAATCGACCAACGAAGAGCTTATCGTCGTCAACCGCGAACTGATCGAAAAACAGGAAGAACTGAACGATAACCTTGATTATCTCGACGATATCATCGCCACCATGCGGGAACCCTTTTTGGTACTCGACAGGAACTTCCACATTCTAAAGGCCAATACCGCGTATTATCGAAAATTTGAGGTCGAAGACCTTCAAATCGAGGGAAAGCCCTTCTTTCATATCCATAAGGGACTTTGGAACAAAGATATCCTGCACGGGCTGCTACAAAGAGTGCTTCCCGAAAAAGAGAACCTACAGGACCGGGAAATCGTATTCGATCTGAAATCCGATGGGGAACGTACGTTTCTGTTCAATGCGAGAAGGGTCGTCCGAGAAAAGAAATCCGACGAGCTTATTCTATTGTCCATTACCGATATCACCCGGGAAAAGGAGGTGGAGGGCAACTATCTCACGACCATCGAAGAACTGAACCGGACCAACGAGCAGTTGGAACAGTTCGTGCACGTGGCCAGCCACGACCTACAGGAACCGCTGCGAAAAATATCCACTTTCGCCACGCGCATCACAGAAAGCAACGGCAAAATTCCCCAAGGGCGTCTGGAGACCTATCTCCAAAAGATTACGGCCTCGTCGGCACGCATGTCGGCCCTGATCAAAAATATGCTCAACTATGCCCGACTTACGAACCACGAGCAATTGTTCGAGCCCACCAATGTAAGCGAAGTGTTCGAGGACCTTCTATCCGACTTCGAGCTGTTGATCGAACAGAAAGAGGCGAAACTCGATATCGGCCCCATGCCCACGCTGGAGGCCATCCCCCTTCAGATCAACCAACTGTTCTATAATCTGGTAAGCAATGCGCTCAAGTTCACCAAAGATGGTGTCGCGCCGATAGTCCGTATCTCTTCGCATCGCCTTTCGAAGGAAGAGATCGAGGAGCATCCATCGTTGGACCCCGACCGATCGTACTACCAGCTTGACGTACAGGACAACGGTATCGGCTTCGGCGAAAAGTACAAACAGCAGATCTTTACCATTTTCCAGCGGCTCAACCCCTCGAGCCAGTATCTGGGTACGGGAATCGGTTTGGCCCTGTGCAAACAAATAGCCGAGAACCACCACGGTACCATTTTTGCGAATTCCAAAGAGGGCCAGGGCGCCGCCTTTCACATCATTCTGCCCGCAAAACAACCGGATTGACCAAAGCCGGCCAATGGAGGTCATCGGTTCTTCGACGACCCCGACCGGATTCTTGGCAATCGGATCAAAAAAGGATTTTATATCACCCCTCTGCAAGAAATTTCTTCGGTTATTTTACAGAGAAGTCAATGGGACTTTAATGAATCTAATGAAGAGGAGCATGATGAATTATTCAGGGGCAGCCAATGGCAATAGCGTAAAATCAGTATTTTTAGTAGACGATGACCTTGATGATCAGGATTTCTTTGCCGAAGCCCTTTCGGAACTGAATTACCGTATTCGACTGAAGCTGTTCCAAAGCGGTTCCGGTCTGATGAAAAGGCTGCATTCGGCCCAAGAACTGCCGGACATCGTTTTTCTTGACCTTCACATGCCCATGATGGACGGTGAGGACTGCCTGAAGGCCATTCGCTCCGAAGAAAAATTCGAAACGCTTCCCATCATAGTATACTCCACGATTTTCGACCTGCCCAAAATTGAATCCCTTTTTGATATGGGAGCCAATCGATACCTTCAAAAACCCCTCTCCTACCGCGCTTTGGTGGCTTCGTTGAAACGGGCCATCGAGTCGGTTGAAAGCAATCCGATGGGGTCGACGGCGGTCATCAATTACACCGATTAAGAAAAACTCCCGTTGGCGCGATCTTACGTATGCCTGCCTTCGGCATTGACCGGAATAAAATTAAACGAACATCAAAAAATACATATTATGGAAGTTATGGACAAAAAGAAAAGTTTCGTTACCACGAATCCCGCGACGGGAGAAGACATTACGGAACATCAGCTAATGAGCAATGAGGAAGCCGATAAAGCGGTACAACGCTGTCACGAGGCATTTTTGGAATGGAGAATGAAGTCCATTGAGGAAAGGGGCAAAATCATTAAGGCCATCGGCCAGGGTCTTCAAAAGAACAGCGATCAACTGGTACAATTGATGACCCAAGAAATGGGCAAACTCATCAAACAAGGTGTGCAAGAAGTCGAGCTTTGTACGGCGATCTGTGATTACACCGCCGAGAACAGCCCCGAACAACTGGCGGACGAAGAGCGTGAGCTTCCCGACGGCGGGCGGGGCCTGATTACCTATTCGCCCATCGGCGTCATCTATGGCATTCAACCTTGGAACTTTCCCAGTTATCAAGTCGTTCGCTATGCCATCGCCAATCTGATGGCCGGAAACGGGGTTCTGCTGAAACACGCCGAAAACGTGACCGGAAGCGCTAAATTGCTTGCCCAAATTTTTGAGGAATCCGGATTGCCCGAACATCTATTTTCAGTGCTGGTCATCGACCACGACCAATCCGATACCATTATCGACCATGACCTGGTACGCGGCGTTACCCTAACGGGAAGCCCCAAGGCCGGGGAACATGTCGGCAAAAAAGCGGGTGCGAAGCTCAAAAAAACGGTTCTGGAACTGGGCAGCAACGACGCTTATCTAGTGTTGGAGGATGCGGATATTGAAGTTGCGGTAAAATTTTCCGTTCAGGGCCGCATCTACAACAATGGCGAAACCTGTGTGGCCGCCAAAAGGTTTATCGTGGTCAATACCGTGTATGAGGAATTCAAGGAGGCCTTTGTATCGGAAATGAAAAAATTGAAAATGGGGGACCCTACCGATGAAAGTTCCGATATCGGACCCATGGCCCGTAAAGATTTGCGCGATGACCTGCACGAGCAAGTAGAGAAAAGTGTCGAGAAAGGTTCCAAAATATTGTGCGGTGGCGAAATGCCCGATGGAGATGGATTCTACTATCCCGTAACGGTACTGGAGAACGTCGAACCGGGCCAGCCCGCCTATGACGACGAACTTTTCGGTCCGGTTGCCTCGTTGATCAAGGCCGAGGATACCGATGATGCGATGCGTATCGCCAACGACAGTCGGTTCGGGCTTGGCGGGGGGATTTTTTCAAAGGATACCGATAGGGCTTTTGAACTGGCCTCAAAACACTTTGACACCGGTATGGTCTTTATCAACTCCTTCGGCCTGGCACAGCCCAACATGCCGTTCGGCGGGGTCAAAGATTCCGGTTACGGTCGGGAGCACGGCGGTTTTGGCGTCAGGGAATTTGTGAACGCCAAAGCGATCATGGCCCTGAAAGAATCCTAATTTTGAAAAGCTATTATTATGCCCGATCCCAGTATCAAAGACGAAGAGCAATATCAAGCCCTGCGCGATAAAGGCTACAGTAAGGAAAAGTCCGCTCGTATCGCGAACACCCCCGACTCCGGTAAAAAAGGAGGGGAATCACAGAAATACGAGAAGTGGACCAAAAAGGAACTGTACGACCAGGCGAAGAACGTAGGTATCGAGGGCCGGTCCAGCATGGATAAGTCCGAACTTATCCATGCCCTACGGAATAATTGAGATCCAGTAAAATGTGGAAGGCTACTTGTTGGGTTTAGCTCCATCTTTATTCGATGGTGGCACGAACTTCTCGTTTTCAGTTTGACTTTCGGTAACCGGAGGCTCGGTGTGGAAGGTTTTTTTCAATCCCGCGGAATCCACATCGTAGAATTCCAAAATAGCGGACCGATCGGTCAAAATTTCGGCCCTATCCCCTTGAATTCCGATCGGATTCTGCAACAAATCGGGATTATGCTCTACCAGTTTTAACCAGTCGTCTGTATCAAAATCATCGGCATCGCCCACATCAGGGGAGTCCGAACCTTCCGTTGAAAACAATTTCCCCAAGCTGACACCTACTTTATCGGCTATGTCGACCCAAACGGCATGGCCCAAACCTTGATTGGATATGTCTATTTTTCGCACCGGTTTTTCCAAACCATCGACGTAACCCAGAATTTTTTTTCCATTGGTCGTTGTCGAACTATAAATAAAACTGAATTGATTTTCGTCGTTCGCTAGTATTCCCATAGTTATAATTTTGATACAAAGATATTTTAATAAAGAACACCAATTTGATCAGGTCAACAAATACTTTGACGCATATAACTAATCGAAGTGGCAAAACGCTGTTTCGCACTGCTACAATTCGTGGCATATGAGGTAAATATGCTAGTGTAAGAGTCTACGATTGCTGTTCCTTAAACCTAAGTTTATCCTCGGAATACATTTCGATTTAAAAACCATAAAATAACACTATGAAATCTAAGCTATTCGGACTTGCCGCCGCGTTGGTGAAGGGCAGAAAATACACTTTATTATTGGTAGGGGCACAATTTGCCTATCTGGGCTACAAATACCTTAAGGACAAAAAGAAAAAATCGACGGACGAATAAATTCCGTCATCCGGTGGGCCTGTCAAAGTCCATGGTGAAAATTTGAAAAATACTACTATGGACAACTGGCTTACCGAACCCTTCTCGACACTGGTCACCGTTTTTTTCTCGGTCTTGCTGATTTTCAGCATTATCATTATTATTACCCGGATGTCGGGCCTGCGCACCTTCGCCAAAATGTCGAGTTTCGATTTTGCCTCCACCATCGCCGTCGGCTCGATTTTGGCCTCGGTGGTCATGAACACGGGGCAATCGATTGTAAAGGGCACGGTCGCCTTGGGCACGGTAATCGCCTTTCAGACCCTTTTTTCTTACATGAAGCGAAAATCCGATAAATTGAGCTCCATCTTGACCAACGCGCCGATGCTCATCATGGACGGCAACAAAATACTGTACGAAAATCTGGCCAAGACCAACGTGAGCGAAGAAGACCTGATCGCTAAATTGCGGGAGGCCAACGTAAGGAATTTCGACGAGGTTCTGGCGGTCGTTCTGGAATCTACCGGCGATGTCTCGGTGATCCACTCCAACGATGGGATGGAACTGGACAAAGACCAACTTCTTCTGGGAGTCGAAAGACAATAACCTGATATTTCAAGTCAATTATCTTATTGATTAGACTAAGCAGGGACGGTAATCCTCACTACATTTATCTAATATATTAGTTAAAATTAAAAATACACGATTATGAAAACAATGAAAGAACTTTTCGAACATCAGTTAAAGGATTTATATAACGCGGAGACGCAACTTATCAATGCCCTGCCCAAAATGAAATCCAGTGCCAACGATAGCGCTTTGAAGGATGCATTCGAGAGCCATTTGGAAGAGACCAAGCGTCACCAACAAAAGCTCGCAGAAATCTGTGAGGAATTGAACGTAAGCCCAAAAGGTGAAAAATGCAACGCCATGGAAGGCTTGATCAAAGAGGCGGAAGGTCTTATCGACGAAGCAGAAAACGATGATGTGATGGATGCCGGACTTATTGCCGATGCCCAACGGATTGAACATTACGAAATCGCCGGGTACGGAACTGTAGTGCGCTACGCCAAAGAGTTGGGGCACGACAAGATTGCAGGTCAACTTCAAGAAATTTTGGACGACGAGTA
>JBAUIP010000136.1:0-2894 GCA_049683055.1 Pricia sp. | reverse complement strand
TTTCTTGACGTATGAAGAAAGGTAGAAATTAAGGTTCATTTTCAATTAGTTCGATATTAGTTCGAAACATGATCAAATATAAACAAAAATAAATGAATATAAACTTTTTATGAGTTATTGAAAAACAGAGTTATAGCAATGAGTGTAAGGCTTAAGGTCGATTATTCCTCCATTGTATGGTACACGTTCTGAACATCGTCGTCTTCCTCTATTTTTTCGAGTAGCTTCTCTACATCTGCGGCCTCTTCTTCGGTAAGGGATTTAGTGACCTGCGGGATGCGCTCGAAGCCGGAGGACAATATCTCGATGTCGCGGTTTTCCAGCTCCTTTTGGATGTCGCCGAAACTTTCGAACGGGGCGTAGATCAGGATGCCATCGTCATCAACGAATACTTCTTCGGCTCCGAAGTCTATCATTTCAAGTTCCAATTCTTCTGGGTCGATGTCCTCGGCGAGAATGCGGAAATTGCAGGTGTGGTCGAACATAAACTCTACTGAGCCCGAAGTGCCCAAGCTGCCGTCACATTTGTTGAAATAACTGCGGACATTGGCTACGGTTCGGGTGTTGTTATCCGTTGCGGTCTCGATGAGAACGGCAATGCCGTGCGGGGCGTAGCCCTCGAAAAGCACCTCTTTGTAATCGCCAAGACTTTTATCGGATGCCCTTTTTATGGCCCGCTCGATATTGTCCTTGGGCATGTTGACGGCCTTTGCATTTTGAATGACCGCGCGCAATTTGGAATTGGCATCCGGGTCGGGACCGCCTTCCTTTACGGCCATTACGATATCCTTCCCGATACGGGTAAATGCCTTGGACATTGCCGCCCAACGCTTCATTTTCCGTGCCTTCCTAAATTCAAAAGCTCTTCCCATAGTAATCTGCTAGTTTTCGACGTTGGCAAATTTAAGAAACTGAATACTTCTAAACCGTAAAAAATTCCAGTCCTCAATTTCAAATTCCCCTATTCAGGGAATTGAAATTGAAGTCCTGGAATTAAAGTGCCGCAATCCTATTTTACTGTTGGCATCAACTTTTGCGGATACCGTGTTTTTAAATTGATTGGCCTTTAGACGATTGTTTCATGGTATCATTCCTGCGATCCCTCAACGATATCCTCGATAGTGCGCGCCAGTTTGAAATCCTTTTCCGTTACGCCATCGGCGTCGTGAGTGCTTAGGCTAATGGTCAGATTATTGTAGACGTTACCCCAATTGGGATGATGTCCTTGCGCCTCGCATTCGAACGCGATGCGGGTCATAACGGAGAAAGCTTCCTTGAAATTCTCGAATTGAAAGGAGGTCTCGATGGCTTCATCTTCATATTCCCAGCCTTCCAGTTTTTCTAATTTGGTTTTGATTTCCTGTTCTGATAATTTCTTCATGGTTTTAGTTTTAATTTTTTCCCGCAACGGCGGGAACATGTTAATGTTGCATTTTATTCCCGCAAAAGCGGCAATCTACTCTCATCGATACTCCGGATTCTCGAATCCCCATCTGGAGCCATTGTCCCACGCTTCCCTCGAATTCCCATAGTTGGAATATCCGCTGTTGTCCTTCAGTATCTTGGCCAAGTGCATTAGGTTATAGGTCATAAAAGTGGTATTCCGGTTCGTAAAATCATTGTTCTTGGCATTGGCCTCCTCGTCCAAATAACTAGGTCCGGGACCGACTTCACCAATCCATCCGCATTCCGCTTGAGGGGGAATGGAGTAGCCCAAATGCTGCAATGCATAAAGAATGCCCATCGCACAATGCTTGACGCCGTCTTCGTTGCCGGTGATAATGGTGCCCCCCACTTTTCCATAGTAAAGATACTGGCCCTTGTCGTTCTGTTTTCCGGACATAGCGTAGAGCCGCTCAATAATCTTAGAGCAGACCGAGGAGCGTTCACCGAGCCAAATAGGGGTTCCCAAGACCAAAATATCGGCGTCAAAGATGGTCTCGAAAAGTTCGGGCCAAGCATCTTTGGGCGCTCCATCTTCGGTCATATCGGGCTGAACCCCGAAGGCGATGTCATGGTCGACCGCCCTGATGTTATTGATGGTCACTCCCTCGTTCTTCATAATTTCATGGGAAACATCCATCAAGCCTTGGGTGTGGCTTTTTCTAGGGGATTTTTTCAACGTACAATTTACGTAAACGGCTTTGAGACCTTTGAAATCAATGTTATCGTTGCTCATAATTTCTAATTAGTTTAAAAATACGGAATTTAAGAGGGATGGTGGATTGGATAGAAGATTATTTTGATGGAATCGAACGAAGTCGAAATGAATCGGAATCGGTGAATTAGACGGAAACTACAAATCGTCATAATTCGTTTCAAACATTTCGATGGTGCCCCCCAACGGCGCATATCAAAATCGTCAGAGGTTTAGCGTTCGACGTGTTGGTCGATAATTTCTTGATACCCGACCTGAAGGTTTTTTGGAAGTTTGTTGTCCTTGGGAAGTACGGCTAGATACCGCTCCTCGTTCGTGGTGTAGACGCGTTTGTAAATGGGATTGAAGTTGCCGATGCGGTTCACGACCTCTTTGATAAAATCCTCATGATGCACGAGGTCTTTGCTTCCCAAATGAAAAATTCCGGTTTTGTTGCGGTTGATGAGGTAGTGGATCTGTTGGGTCAGTTTGTCGTCGCTGGTCACGTTCAGGATGAGGTTCGGAAAGACTTCCACCGGCTCGTTGTCCCAGATGAATTTTTTTATCTCCTTGATGCGGGGGGAGCCGTTTCCGAAGACCATGGGCACCCGCAGGATTCCCATTTTTTCTTTAGGGATGCGCATCAGCATGTTTTCAATCTTGATTTTTAATCGGCCGTAAACGCTTTCCGACAGCGTTTTGTCGTATTCGTAGGACGGATATTTCCGGTAGGCATCAAAGACATTGGCCGAGGATA
>JBAUIP010000135.1:0-10006 GCA_049683055.1 Pricia sp. | reverse complement strand
TCACAGGGATATCTGATGGGATTACTTATAGGTACTCTTGCTTTCCTACTATTTATAGGATATCTTTTTTACCGCAACAAACTGAGAAAGGCCCGGAAAAAGGAACGGGTTCAGGAAGCGGAAGTACAATTGCTGAAACAGGAACAGCAGAACCAAATCTTCTCCGCCATGATCGAAGGCCAGGAAAAAGAGAGCAAACGTCTGGCCATCGATTTACACGACGGACTGGGCGGACGCCTATCGGGCATCAGTCTCAACCTCTCGAAACTGGACAAGGACGAGCCGAAAAAATACCCAAAGCAACAGCTGCAGAAAGTGATGAAAGACCTTGACGATTCCCTTTCCGAACTCCGCAGTATCGCCCGCAACATGATGCCGGAAACCTTGGTGAAATTTGGACTCGAAGCGGCGTTGAAGGACTATTGCAGTAGTATGAACGGAAGCGACA
Organism: Pricia sp.; assembly: GCA_049683055.1. GTDB lineage: Bacteria > Bacteroidota > Bacteroidia > Flavobacteriales > Flavobacteriaceae > Pricia. The sequence continues at coordinate 9,558 of JBAUIP010000135.1, read as the reverse complement.
CCAAGGTGACCCTGCAATTCTATGGTTCCGACCGGGGTATCGACCTCAATCAACAGGTGACCATGTACCGCGTGATCCATGAATTGATCAACAACGCCATCAAACACGCCAAGGCCTCGGAGGTTTTGGTGCAATATATGCGTGAAGGAAATCAGGTCGATATTACGGTGGAGGACAATGGCGTCGGATTCAAAAACGAAGCGATAGAGGACAAAAGTCCGGGTATGGGCCTCTCGAACCTACGTACTCGAGTCGCCTATCTGAAAGGAGACCTTGATTTCCAGAGCCATGAAAACGAGGGAACCACCGTAAACGTGCATCTAACCGTAGACCATGACCAAGACCATGCCGCATAAATCCATCAGCGTGCTTATCGTAGACGACCATCCTATGGTTATCGAGGGATTGAAAACCCTTTTGAGCGACGACGAACGCGTTCACGTTGAAACCTTTTTCACCAATGGCAAGGATACCTTGGCCTTTTTGGAGAAGGAGACGGTTGATGTCGTACTGCTGGATGTCAACTTGCCGGATATCAACGGGGTAGAAATGGTGACCAAAATCCTGAACACCCGCGCTACCATCAAAATCCTTGGACTGAGCACCTATAGCGAACCCAGCATCATCAACCAGATGATTAAGAACGGGGTCAAAGGATATCTCTTGAAAAACGCTACCTCCGATGAACTGGTGAACGCCATTATCCAAGCCCATAATGGCCACTTTTACTTCGGAAGCGAAGTGCAGAAAATTCTGGCCGATTCCGTCAGCAACGACAATAAGGACCTTCCCAAACTGACCCGCCGCGAAAAGCATATCTTGGCCCTCATTGCAGAAGGGATGACCACCAACATCATCGCCGAAGAGCTTTTTATCAGTCCCCTGACCGTCGAGACCCACCGTCGCAACCTGATGCAGAAACTCGAGGTTTCGAACGCGGCATCCTTGGTCAAAATTGCGGTAGAGCAAAAATTGATTTAAAATATGCCAGTGCACAGAACATTCCTTTTTCTATTAATGTTGGTCTTCCCGATACTTTTGTCGGGACAGACCGGGACTTCCAAAATGGACAGTCTTCGGTTTGAACTGGAAAACGCAACCAGCGAACCGGACAGGGCCTACGTGTTGATCGACATGGCCAAAATCACTTACGGACTGGATTCTGCCGTGGCCTTTAATTATCCCAAGAAAGCCATTTCCATTTTCCGTAAGGCCCAAGACTCCTTCGGCCTGGGCAGGGCCTATTCCGTGTTAGGCGGAGTCTATTTCGATTATGGGAAGATGTACGAAGCACAAAAAAATCTTGAAAAAGCCAAAGCAATTTTCGAGCAACAGATGAAGCGGGACACCACGCCGAAATTGGTCGAGGAATGGTCGCTCAGCACCCTCAACCTGGCATCCTCCTTAGGAAATCAAGGGAAGGACAATGAGGAAATCAAGTATCTTTTGGAACTGGCACCCATCGCCGAGAAGTTCAAAGATTACCGCACCAACGCCATTTTGAACACCAATTTGGCAATCACGTCCCTGAACCGTAACGACTATGCCAGGGCCAATTCTTACTTCAAAGGCAACGATCTTCTTTACGAAAAAACAGATGCCGTTGAGCAATATGCGCTCGACCGGCTTATCTACGCCAATTCGCTCATCATGATCGATTCGTTGGGGTCGGCAAAAAAAATACTGGAAAAAGCGGAGGAGATTCTTGACCAAATTCCCGATGCCACCCAATGGCAAATGTACCATCAGATTTACGGCGATTATTTTGTTGCGGAGGAGAACTACGAAGAAGCGCTGAAGCGCTACGACCTCTCAGCCCAAATTATAGACGACAAAAAAATCTATAACAGAAGCCCCCAGCTGTACCTGAACTATGCCAAGGTGTACGGACTCATGGGTAATGCGGAACAACAGAAAGATTATATGCTGAAGTTCTACAAAGATCAAAAAGGGGTCAATGCGAATTTAGAACTGCTCGGCTTGCGCGAATTGGCCCAGCTCGAAGAAAAACAGGGCAATCTGAAAAAATCATTGGAGTATACCAACAAGTACCTCGTCTTGAACGATAGTATAAAGTCGGAAGAAGTGACCGCCGAGACCAATCGGTTGGAGCGGCAGTTCCAGAACGAAAAAAAGGAACGGCAGATTCTAGAACTGCAAAACCGGAACAGCCAGACCGCCCTCAGCCTCGAAAGAAAAAAATCGCAAAACTACTTGCTCTATTTTTTGTTGGGTGCCGCCGGCCTGGTTCTATTGGCCGGATACCTCAACTATCGCAATCGGCAGAAAAAGTCGGTGTTAAAGGAAAAAATACAGGAACAGCAGATACAAAGCCTCAAATCAGATCAGGAACGCAAACTCTTCGGGGTGATGATGGAAGGTGTCGAGCAGGAACGCAAGCGCCTTGCAGCCGACCTACACGATGGCCTTGGCGGGAGGTTGTCGGGCATCAGCATCAAACTCTCGAAACTCACGGAAGAAGAGGATAAGCCGAAAATCAACGGACAAATCGACACTATTCTTGAAGATCTCGATGACTCCCTTCAGGAATTGCGGGGCGTGGCCAGAAATCTGATGCCCGAAACCTTATTAAAGTATGGGCTCAAAGCGGCCCTTGAAGATTATTGCAGTACCCTGAAAGATCGCGATACCAATATCGTACTGCAGTTTTACAGCACCGAACAAATCGAGGACAAGAACAAATCGCTGATGGTATACCGCATCATACAGGAACTGATCAACAACGCCATCAAACACTCCAAGGCCAACGAAATATTGGTCCAGTATTTTCACGACACCGAAAAAGTCGATATTACCGTCGAGGACGATGGCATCGGCTTTAATCCTGCAATGATTCAGAACAAATCGGGACTTGGGCTGGCGAACCTCAAGAACCGGGTGGACTTTCTTAACGGAAAGATGGATATCCGTTCCGGGGAGGACGAAGGCACCTCTGTAAACATTCTAATCGACCGACCATGAAAAAGGAAAAAATTAAGACCGTAGTGGTAGATGACCACCCCTTGGTAATCGAGGGCCTACGCGCATCGATCGGAACGGACAGTACCATCAACATCGCGGCCTGTTTTGAAAAAGCATCGGAGCTGTTTCCCTTTCTCAAACGGGAAGTAGTCCACGTGGTGGTGCTCGATGTCAATCTGCCCGATATGAACGGGGTAGAAATCTGCGGGAAAATCACCGAAAAATATCCGCATGTCAAAGTGCTCGGCCTGAGCACGTACAACGATCCCAGTATTGTAAAACAGATGGTCAAGAACGGGGCGGCGGGCTACCTGTTGAAGAACGTATCGTCTAAGGAACTGGCGGCCGCCATTCACCAGGTTCACGATGGCCTGCCCTATTTCAGCGGAGAAATCCAAAAGATACTGGCCGACTCCATTTTCGATACGGCATCCGTACCCAAACTGACCCGTCGGGAGAAAGAGATTCTCACCTTGGTCGCCGAGGGCATCACGACTCCCGGAATCGCCGAAAAGTTGTCGATTAGTCCCTTAACGGTCGAGACCCACCGTCGCAACCTCATTCAAAAAATGGAGGTGAGCAATGCGGCCCAGTTGGTGAAAATGGCAATTGAGCAGAAACTAATTTAAAGACCAATTTTTCACCGGAACCAAGGGTGTTCTAATTCAAAAGACCATCGAGTTGAAGTTTTCAACCCTTTTAGCAGGCTTACAATCCGAAACCAACATTCGTTCAATACGAGAATGAAACCTTTTCACCGGTCTCCACCGCCTTGTAAATCGCGTCGATAATCTTCATATCCTTTACGCCTTCTTCACCGTCGACGGGGACAATGGGTTGTTCATCGTCGTAGATGATACGGGCCATCCCATCCATTTGAAGGGTCTGGTGGGTGACGTGGGGCTGATCGAGCGGGCCCTTATGGGTGCGGCCTTCGATGGGACCGTATCCGGTCGAGGGCTGCATTTCTACGAAACCCTCATCGCCGGTCATGTAGAAGCGGTCCAGATTGCTCATATTGTAGGTGGATAAACAATTGGCCACCGCCCCGCTGGGGAAGCCCATTTGGAATTGGATGGTCTCGTCGACGCCTTCCGGGAATTTTTCGGGATTCGTTTTGGTCTCTTGCGCGGTGACCCATTCCGGCTCCTCGCCCAGCATGTAGCGGGCGCCGTTGATAGCGTAGATGCCGATATCCATCATGGCGCCTCCGCCGGCGAGTTCTTTATCCAACCGCCATTGGTCGGGGTCACCAATGGGAAATCCGGATTGGCCCTGAAAGAATTTGAGTTTTCCGAACTCGCCGTCCTGACGCATTTTGATGACGCTAACGGTTCTATTTTCGAAATGCATCCGGTAGCCGATAAGCAGTTTAACTCCGGCTTCCTTGCAGGCGTCGACCATCGCTTGGCCCTCGGCGGCATCAACGCCCATGGGCTTTTCGCAGATGACGTGCTTGCCGGCCTTCGCCACGCGGATGGACTGGTCTTTATGGAGTCCGTTCGGGGTGATGACGTATACGGCGTCGATATCGGGATTGTCCTTGACGGCATCGAAATTCTCGTAATTATAGTGGCTTTTTTCAGGTACGTTGTACTTGGCGCCCCATTCCTTAAGCTTGGAGGGTGTACCGCTGATCAGGCCCGTTATCTTGGCCCGCTCACAGTCCTGCATGGCTTTGGCGACCCGGCCGGCGTATCCTCCGAGACCCATCAAGGCTACTTTAAGTGTCGGACCTTGATAGGTTTCCCCGGAAGCTGCAAAAAAGCTAGAGGGATAAGTCAACAGCGGAAGACCGACCGCGGAGACCGTTATTTTTTCGAGGAAATTTCTTCTTGATGCCATGTTACGAAGGTTTAAGGTTTTATCGGCAGTGGTGGCCGGATACTGTTCTCATTCGAAAATACGGATTTTGTTGGAAGCTTGTGGCTATGGTATGTAACTTCTGGCGGTTGAACTCGTTTGAATCAAAGTTTTGACGGATACCGTGAGGTCAGCCATCTTAATTGTTTGTTCCGTCGGATGCTTTTTCTTATTCCGATATTCTCGCCTTCACCTAAAGAACTCCCGTCCTACATTAATGGCCCACCTAAATATCCTGCCAATAAGGTTCAAACTCTCAATTTTCACATTCAACGTCGGGCCTGCCAGAACCCGAAGCATGGTCTTCGAACCCTAAAAGGGAAGCTTCTTCAAATCTACGTTTCCGCCGGAAATAATGATACCTATTTTATGGCCGGCGAACCGGCGCTTCTCCGACAGCACCGCTGCCAAAGTGACCGCGCTGGAAGGTTCGACGATGATCTTCATCCGCTCCCAAATCAGGCGCATGGCATCGATGATTTCGTCTTCCGTTACCCGAACGATGCTATCGATGTGCTCTTTGATAATGGGAAAACTTTTATCGCCCAGTTGCGTTTTTAATCCGTCGGCGATGGTGTCGGTGGATTTGTTGGATTCTATTTTTCCACTTTTCAGGGAGCGGTAGGCGTCGTCGACGGCGAAGGGTTCCGCCCCGATGACTTTACAGTCTTTTCCAAAGTGGTGGGCCGCCAGAGCGGTTCCGGCGATGAGTCCGCCCCCTCCGACCGGAGCGACGATGAAATCCAAATCGGATTGTTCTTCGAGCAGTTCCATGGCGGCGGTGCCCTGTCCCAAAATTACCTGTTCGTCATTGGACGGATGCACGAACACGGCCTGTTTCTCTTCAAGCACTTTGTCCGCCATCGCCTCCCGGGCCGCGGGATTCGGGTCGCATTCGATGATTACGCCGCCATATTCCTGTACGGCATTTTTCTTGACCTGTGGGGCATCGGAGGGCATCACGATAAAAGCTTTGGTACCGGCATTTTTGGCTGCCAGGGAGAGCGCCTGGGCAAAATTTCCGGAAGAATGGGTGACGACACCGTTCCTTTTTTGGGTATCCGATAGCTGTAATACCGCGTTGGTGGCACCTCGAATCTTATAGGCCCCTCCCTTTTGAAAATTCTCGCATTTGAAATGGAGTTCGGCATCGGCCATCCTATTTATCGCACTTGATGTGAGAATAGGAGTTCTATGGATGAACGGCAGGATACGTTTGTGACATTGGAGCAGTGTTTCCTCTGACATGGAATGGATATTGTTTTTCCTTCTAAAATTACAAATAAATCCTACTTGGGTTACGCTACTTTGGGACACCATAAATACCAATACACCGATTTACGGAATAAAAAAGGATGGAAAATCCGAAAAAAAGGATGTTCCATCCAACATTCGGAGGAATTCTGCGTTGATAACATACCGATAATCAGAATTATGGGAGCTAGTAACCACCATCGCGCTATCCAAAATCGACAAAGCATCCTGTTTTTGGGATGTATGGTCGTTTTCGGTCATTTCTTGTCCAGAGCAGGCACTTTTCAATCCCTTGAGGCATCCCTCAACGGGAATCCATCCCTGGAACAATCCGCCAACTATCAAGAGGCCCCTCCGGAATCCCCGCCCAAATCGATTATAAAAATATCCGACCCTGATCAAGCTACGGTGTGGACCGTCTCGGAACCGGCGAAAATACAATGGAAGACCGAGAACATCGGCAACGCCAAATCGATCCGGTTCTTCTTGGCAAAGGACGATATGGTGGTACAGGAACTGGGCAGTTTCGAAAACAACTTCCTCGCCGAGGGCATCGAACTGGCCAAAAATGTCGGCTCGGGAGATCAATACCAAGTGGTGGGCATCGAACTGTTTCCGGACAATAAATTTCAGGTGGCCAAGTACGCCACCTCCTATTTTTCGATTCGCAACCCCCAGGCCGATGCTCGCAAAGCGGCAGCCTTGGCGAAAAGGGAGAACCGAGAGCAGAACCGCGGCCAAACGAAGGGGCAGAAAAATATTGCTTCGGCCAAAAAGAAGCGAGAGGACAACAATGATGGGGCCAAAAAGGATAAGCAAAAGGGGGACGACGCTTCGGCAAATGAAAACCGGGATGGGGTCAAGGCTGCCACTACCGCTGCCGTGACCGACGAATTCCAAGGCCGAAAAATATCCTACATCAAGGAACTGAGTTTTACCAATGATGAGGTCAGCGTCAGTCTTTGGGACCATGGCCGACAAGACGGCGACATCGTATCGATTTACCTGAATGGCGAAACAGTGGTCAGCAAGCATTTTTTGACCTACCGCAAGAAAAACGTCCGGTTCAAACTGGATGCCACCCGGTCGAACGAACTGTTTCTTTATGCCCACAATCTGGGGAATGCGCCGCCGAACACCGTATCGATCGAACTGACCGATGGAGCCACTTCCGAAAAAATCGTGCTTAATTCAGACCTTAAGAGTTGCGAGGCGGTGCAGATAAAAGTGGAATAAAATGTATAAAAAGTTACGTTGTATTTTTTGCCATCGGAAGCAGTTGTAAAAGAATTCTTTACAACTGAATTTTATTCCAACTAATTATCAGATAGTATTTTAGATATGTTGCCCAATATTTTACTTGGAGGTGTCAAAAAGTTCGGCCATCTGGTTTTGGTTCATCCAAACGTTACCATCTTTAGCAAAAAGTGACACGGAAACTTTTCCATTTTGCGTAGTGTATATGATGATACTATTTTGTTCTTCCATTTCCATTGTGTTCTACCAATTGGCAAGACCCTTAATCCCTTTTGATTCCAGGCTGTAAAATCTGATAGTTTTTCTCCGCCTTTGCCGCATCGACCTGTTTTTTTACATCGGCTAACAAGGCTTTGGCATCGTAGATGATGCCGTCTTTGATGGTGTACTTTACTCCGCCGGCGCGAACGACCTCGTTGTCTTCCGTCAGCTTTATGGCGCCGGTTCCGTAGAGCACTTTCAGGTTTTTGAGGGGATTTTCCTCGACTACCACGAAGTCGGCCAACTTTCCGATGGCGACGCTACCTATCTTATCAGCCGCTCCCAGGGCTTCCGCCCCGTTCAAGGTCGCCGCCCGGATGACTTCCAACGGATGGAAACCAGCTTCCCGAAGCAGCTCCAGCTCCCGAATGTAGGCGAACCCGTACAGTTGGAAAATAAAGCCGGAATCGGAACCGGCCGTCACTCTGCCCCCGCGGTTTTTGTATTCGTTGACAAAGGTCATCCAAAGGTTGTAGTTGCGTTTCCAAGCGACTTCCTGCTCGGTGCCCCAGTCGTGCCAGTAGCTACCATGCGATATTTTACTGGGCTGATAAAACTCCCAGAGCGAGGGCAGGGTGTAATCTTCGTGCCATTCGGCCCTTCGTGCGCGTTGTAGGTCGCGGCTGGCCTCGTAGATGTTGAAGGTGGGGTCTAGGGTGAAATCGAGTTCGAGCAGTTCCGTTATGACGTTTTCCCAGTGTTCGGAGTATGGTTCTGCCGCCTGTTCCCATAATTTTCCCGCATTTTCGAAGCGATGTTGTTCGTTTTGGTAATTATAGTCCAAAGGATAATCCTGTACCGTGCGGTCGTCGAAAAGCGCCTCCGGGAGGCCGTACCAGTGCTCCATGGAAGTGAGTCCCGCCCGGGCGGAGTGCAGCACGTTCCAGCGGGCCACACTCAATTGTGCATGGTGGCAGGCAGAGCCGAGTCCCAGTTTCTTGTTTTCGTCCAGGGCGGCGGTCATGATTTCCGGTTCAGCCCCGAAGAACTTGATGCCGTCCGCTCCTTTTTCGGCGTTGGCGCGTACCCATTTTCGGGCCTGTTCGGGCGTAGTAATCGGAATGTCGTTCAGCGGATCGAAGGATTCGCTGGTTTGTCCGAAACCCGTGTAGGCGTAAATTCGCGGGGCCACGATTTCGTTTTTGGCGCTTTTTTCTTTAAGGTCCATCGTAAAATCCACCCCGCGGCCACTAGGTTCCCGGACAGTGGTGATGCCATGGCCCATCCAAAGTTTGAACACGTAATCGGGTTCGGCACCCTGCGCTTCCCCGCCGATATGGCCGTGCATGTCGATAAATCCGGGCAGTAGGTACATGCCGCTGCAATCCAGTTCCTTGCCTCCCGGTTTTAGTTGCGGCCGTTTGGTTTCTTCAATGGCCACGCCGGGATAACCGACCACTTCGATTTTTTGGATGATATTATTCTCGACTACGATATCAATAGGGCCCTGCGGAGGCGCACCGGTACCATTGATCAGCATGACCCCGCGGATGATAAGCTGGTCGTGCGGCCCGTCGCCTTGGGCGGATTGCGCTGCGGCCTTAAAAATTATCGAGAACAGGAAGATGGTTATTAGAACGGACTTTAATTTCATAGGATACTATTTTTGTTGGATGGAATTCAATCTAACGGGCTCAATCCTGCGACGGAACTTCAATTTCACTACCCAAAAACAGAGCGTTCAAGAACAGCCGGTTCGTACCGTACCAACTTCCCCTGAAATTCGGATTATCGGCAAATAATACCACCCGGCCACTGCCCACCTTACTGACCACCAATGATGCGGAGGGCTTTAGGTTTTCTTCCATATTCTTTTCGGTGATAAACCCGTCGATATGCGGGTCTTCGCTGTATTTGGCGACGGTGGCGTACTCGTTCTCGCTCGGGGCCAGCCAAACGGTATTGTTCTTATAGACAGGAATGGTAGAATCAGTATAACCG
>JBAUIP010000134.1:0-11125 GCA_049683055.1 Pricia sp. | reverse complement strand
CCTCCAATCTATACCTCTATAACATGGACACCCAAGAGCAGACCCAACTGACCGATGTGTTGAACGACGAAATCCAAGCGCAAGATCTCGTCAACGCCGAGGTGGTGCGCTACGAATCCTTTGACGGGCTGGAGATTCCCGCGATTTACTACCGGCCCCATCAGGCCACGGAAGAGAACAAGGTACCCGCACTGGTATGGGTTCACGGCGGACCGGGCGGACAGTCCCGTCAAAATTTCAGTTCCCTCATCCAATACATGGTCAACCACGGCTACGCAGTCTTGGCGGTGAACAATCGCGGCAGCAGTGGCTACGGAAAAACATTTTATCAAATGGACGACCTCAACCATGGGGACAAGGACCTGAAGGACTGCGTTGAGGGAAAAAACTGGCTGGCCGAACAACCTGAGATCGACGGCGAAAAAATCGGGATCATCGGCGGATCATACGGAGGATACATGACCATGGCCGCCCTCACCTATACTCCCGAGGAATTCGATGTTGGCGTCAACCTTTTCGGCGTTACCAATTGGATACGCACATTGCGCAGCATCCCCTCGTGGTGGGAAGCCCAAAAGGAAGCACTTTATAAGGAACTGGGCGACCCTTACTCGGCGGATTCCGTTCGGCTGCGCGAAATATCCCCCTTGTTCCATACCGACAAAGTCACCAAGCCGCTCATTGTGTTGCAGGGCGCGCAAGACCCGAGGGTATTGCAGGTCGAGTCCGATGAAATCGTGGCCGGGGTAAAGAAAAACGGGGTTCCGGTAGAATACGTATTGTTTGAGGACGAGGGACACGGCTTTGTCAAAAAAGAAAACCAAATCAAGGCCTACAGCGAGGTCATGGAATTTTTGGATACCTATTTGAAGGGAGATAAGGGGGAACCTATCCGCGACGGGGAAACCGAGGGTGAGAGCCGACCGATTAGCAAAGGCGAAACATCGAACGAAGAGGTAAAGTGATCAAAAAATTCAGTAAACAGCAACTTAATGAAGAAGATTTTAATGCGCAGGAATTCAACGAACAGAAATCAACTAAAGACACTTTTACTATTTTTCATCCTTAGTGTAACGACAACATCCGCTCAAGAAACAGGTGAGAACCGATTGGGCGCTTGGTACATGTATTTTGGCACCAACCGTATTTCGGAAAAACTAAGCATACATTCCGAGGCGCAATTCAGATATTACGAAACCGCGAAGAATTTCAATCAATTGCTACTGCGTACTGGTTTGAACTATCATATCAAAAGCGATGCGATTGCCACCCTAGGCTATGGATATATAGCTACCGATGGAACCTTCGAGGAGTTTCCCGGTGAAATCGATTCACGGGAGCATCGAATTTTCGAACAATTTATTTTGAAGAACCAAGTTTGGAAACTCAACTTCGAACACCGATATCGGTTGGAACAGCGTTTTTTAGACTTCGGAAATAGTACCGATACCGAACATAGGGCACGATACCGCCTTCAGGTTACGTTGCCCTTGACCGAAATCTTCTTCCTTAATTTTTATGATGAAATTTTTCTCAACCTACAAGACAGTGTATTCGGTCAAAATAGGCTTTACATGGCGGTCGGTGCGAACTTTACGCAAAACCTTAGCATGCAGGCCGGATATTTAAAGAACCACTTTTCAGGAATCAATTTTGACCGTCTGCAAATCGGTGTATTCTACAATCCAGATTTGAGAAGATTGTTCGTTAAGAATACCGGTCAGTAAAATGGTTAATGTATCCCAAAAATCCATCTTCCCAAACCTATACCATCACATTTGGCCGATACTGTTAAAATCCTTTTGATTTGAGCAACAAAGGATTACTATAATCATTAACTTTATCCACTAACAATAAAATATAAGAACATGAAAACAATAAAACTGACCGCGATGGCGCTATTGCTCATCGGAACATACAGTTGCAAGGAAGTCAAAAAGGATGCCGATGCAGCTGGTGATAGCATGGAAAACGAAATGGAAAACTCCGCGGAAATGGAAGAGGAAATGCAATCCGAAACCATGACCTTCAATATGGAATCGAAAAGTGATAGCGATGTACAAGGGGAAGTTACCTTCACCCAAGAGGATGGAGAAGTAATGATGACGGCAGAATTCAGTGGATTGGATGAAGGCTCACATGCCATTCACCTCCATGAAAATGCCGACTGTAATTCGGACGATGGGAAATCCGCAGGGGGACACTGGAACCCTACCGATGAACCACACGGTAAGTGGGGCGCCGAAGAAGGCTACCATAAAGGTGATATAGGTAATTTTGAAGCTGACGCAGACGGCAATGCCACCGTTGAATTCTCTACTGACGAGTGGTGCATAGGTTGCGATGACGATATGAAGAATATTGTCGGTCGTTCTGTCATTGTGCATATGGGTACCGATGACTTTACGTCACAGCCAAGTGGCGACGCCGGAGCCCGTGTAGCTTGTACCGGTATCGTTCAATAACTTACTACTAGATTAAAAAACCGCCTTCGAGGCGGTTTTTTTTATATATTTAGACACCAAACCAAATTAAGTAAACTAAATACATTAGATTTCTTGACTTGATTGTCGTAACCCCACTTATCTAACCAATTTAAAAATAGATGGACCAAGACGAATTAGTATTACGTTTCCAGAAAAAAGATGTCATAGCCTTCGAAAAGCTCTATGAAATGTACTGGGAAAACATTTGCGGTGTAATCAACACCGTGGTAAGGGACAAATTTTTGGCCGAGGAGATCGCTCAGGACGTTTTTACGAAAATCTGGCATAAATCCGATAGCTATAGCCCGTCAAAAGGGCGTTTCTTTACTTGGATACTGAACATCGCCCGAAACGCCGCTATCGATAAAGTGCGCTCAAAAGACTATAAAGACCAGAAAAAAAATCTGTCCGCAGATTACTTCGTAGGTATTTTGGACAGAGCGGATACTAACGATCAACCCAACGAAACTGAAATCGATACTTCCGCGCTCAAAAAACTGGTACTGAATTTGAAGGAGAAATGTCTCCAGATCATCGAAATGCTCTATTTCCGGGGATACACCCAAAAAGAGGCATCGCGAGAACTGGATATTCCTTTGGGTACGGTAAAGACCAGGAACAGAAGCTGTATTTCTAAACTTAGGGAAAACATGACACCGGAATGGAAGTAGACAAATACATAGCATCGGGAATTTTGGAACTCTACGTAGCGGGACTGCTTACGGAGGAGGAAAATTTGGAGGTACACCAAAATGCCTCTGAACATTCCGAAATCAGAAATGAAATAATGGCAATCGAAGCGGCGATTCTTGAGCTGACTCAGTCGGTCGTACCTAATTATAAGAATCGTAAAGGTTTTGAGGATATCAAGGTACGTATCGGAGAACGAAAAGATACGAAAGTGGTCGATCTGCCGAAACAGGACAAGTCGAACTGGAGCCAATACCTAGGATGGGCCGCCGCCATACTCTTTGGTGCCGGACTACTCTGGTTCTACGTACAGAACGACGAACTCGAATCGCAGGTCGAAATGGTCAGCGAACAGAACGAGGTGTTGGAAGAACAAATTCTCGATGCCCGTGGTTCACTGGAAAATACCGAGGAACTTTTGAACTCCCTACGGGATAGGAATGTGACCGTAGTCGCCTTGGGCGGACAGGAAGTGTCTCCCGAATCCTACGCCAAGGCCTACTGGAACAGAGAGGATAACAAGGTGCTTATCGATGCACAGGGACTTCCCGAACCGCCGGATGGCATGGTCTATCAAGTGTGGTCGCTTAAAATGGACCCGCTTACCCCAACCAGCGTAGGTCTTCTCGAAGACTTCGCCGAGGACGAGAACAAGGTCTTTACCTTGAACAACCCCAACGAATCGGAAGCTTTCGGAATTACGCTTGAACCTGCAGGAGGTAGTGAAGGGCCTACCATGGAGCAGCTATATACGCTAGGGGCGGTGTCCTCATCGTAAGGCCAAATCTTCCTGGCAGTAAATAGTGCGTCAAAATTCTTAGCATCCCCGTAGAACTTGTTTCGCGGGGATTTTTTATGGCCCTTATTGGACTGTAGCCTTTAAAGTCTTACGGAGCTAGAATTACTTGCGCGTCATAAATCGACCCCCACTAGAATCAAAGCGCGGCACCTTTAGAAGGTAAACCCGAGACTGAACAGAAAGCGATTGCCGTCCTCGCTATGATAAAGCCCGAGGTTACCGGTCAAAAAGCTAAAGCCCGATACCCAAACGGAGCCCCCAAAATTATTATGCCATCGTTCGGAATCGCCATCGTCCGTCCACACCCGGCCGTAGTCGAATCCGGCGCTAACGCCCAACTGTAGGGGAACAAAATTGGTCCGGAATCGGGTGAGGCCCACCCGTAGGTCCGTACTGTGATAGAACGCCGACCGGCCGTTGAACCTTTCGTTGCGGTAGCCCCGCAAGCTTTGATTACCGCCGACCGTCGCCCCATGGTAAAACTCGTAGTCACCGCCCAACAGCGTCTGTCCGGCTACTTTGGTCGCCAGCACCGCTACACCGCTCGGATGCAGCGGATAGGTCATCGCCAAGGAGGGTTTGATATAAGTGAACCGGTTGTCGTTACCTTCGAGGTTGGCCGTATACCCGACAACGGCATCGAATTCCAGCTTGCGACTGGGGTAAGCGGGATTGTTCTGGTTCAAATAATTGTATCCCACTTCGCCGGTCACGTAGTCCTGTCGGTCGAAGACGTCATTTTCCGGAGAAAAGGCCTGCCCCACAAAACGGCCATCGTCATCGGATACTTCATTGGATTCGAATTTCGTCCGTGCCAAAAAACGGCTTCCACCACTGGTACGCACCATATAGGGCGACACGGACCACTGCCTAATTCGCACCCGATTGAAATCGCGATCCGTACCGTCACGGTCGTAGGAGCTTCCGTTGCCATCCCCAAAGTAGTTCAGCGTGAAATTCGGACTGGCATAGCGCAGGTCAAAACCTAGGTTCCACTGATAGAATACGTGGGCAAACTCCGGGGTGTACTCCAAGGCAAAACCGTTCGTAGCGAAAAAATATTCCGCGCCTACGGTATGCTGGGTGCTAAAGGGGTTGTTCGCGAGACCATAGGTTCGAAAGCGATTATTCAGTCCGATCCGGAAACCGGTATCCCCATCATACCCGATAGTGGGCAGCAGCACATTTTCGGTGTACTTCCTCTTATGGTAGTCGAAATGGTTGATGTCATACGAATCGACCAACCATTTTTTGGATTTGGGATTTGTTATCGTATTGTCCTTACTCTTATAATCGTACAACTTGATTTTTCGGGTGTCGGCAAAATCGTAGGTATCTTCCTCCTCGCCGCCCATGACCTTCATCTTAATCGGATTGTCCCCATCCCCAAATGTTTTGAAAGTGTCGTTGCCGTCCAATCCGTACACCCAGATTTCATCGGTTCGCTCGGCGCTGTAGCTATGCTTGAAAACGGTATCCTGTTCCTGAACGATGCTGATTTCCGTAACACCCTCCGGTTTTCGGTCGATAAGGAACTCGTCGTCCTCCGCGGTTCCGGTCACTACCTCGAACTCGGACAGGTAATCGTAATACCGTCGGGCGATGTCCCCTAAATTATCGCGCCGCGAACGAAGGTCTTTTTTAATGCGGACGATACTGCTGTCCTGCGCCGCTTCGGGCAGGGTCGCAAAGGCTTGATCGATGGCCTCGTCGGTCAGGTTTTTCTGAAGGTAATCGACCTCGGCCTTCCAATCGTCCCATTGGGCGGTGGTAATAAAGGTCTTATCCAGCGGATAGGCCGATAGGTTGAACCATTTGATATTTTCAATATCTGCATCAAAACTTTGCATTTTTCGCAGTAACGGAAAGGCGTATTTCAGCATTCCGATGATGGGACCGTCGTATTTGGGAAAGACCTGGTCCCAGTCCCGCGGGATGGTCTCGTACCGCTTTTTACCGTCCTCTGTTTCGAATTCCGCCCAGCGCCATTGATCCTGATGGCGATCCCAATTGCCGGTCAGATGGTCGATCAGACGGGCCCTGATGTAACTGGATTGGTCGACGAAGTTATCTTTCGTTTCCCGTAGTTCAAGGCGTAGATCCGAGGTGCTAATAATGTCATCGGGTTGGCCAAAGGTCTCAAAATCCTTGTTCTCATCACCTACGTGTTCCTCGAGCATAAAAAGCGCATCGCCGTAATCCTCGTTGTAGATGCCGAGTCCCTCTTGTTTCGGTACGTAATGGATTTTCGGATTGGCGTGCAAAATATCGACGGATTGCAAAAGTTCCGGCATCGCGAATTGGGCGTAGGGATGCGAGGTCGTATAAAAATCGGATAATATGCGCTCGGCAATCGTATTACGAAGGTATTCTTCGACGTAGTGCTCGCTCATCGCGTTGGCCTGGATAAACCGTACCGCGCTTTTGCGCAAGGCCCGCAGCGTGTACTCGTGCTTGTTGTCATCAATCAGCCGGAGGGAACGGGATTGCGTTCCGCCTCCCTCGGAAATCGGTTTGACATTATCTGGCAATGATTTGATATTCAATACCGGAGCCTCGATTTTTTTACTATAAATGGGACGGAAATGGTCTCCCCAGAGCGCTTCGTAAAAGGAAGTCTTATCGGTCTCTTCAGGAGTATAGATGGATGCTTCCCGGGTTTTGGCCGTTATGGTATCGGGATAGGATACTTCGTCCAAACGAAGTCGTTGACGTTTTATCTGCTTATTGAATACAGGTTCGGATGTCGGGTCGCCGAGATGGAAATAGTCCACCTCCGAACTGCCATCCTTAAAGATGGTAAGCCGGGCGTAGCCTTCCTTTTCCGAGGAGAACTCTCCGTCCTCACGTGCCCTTACGCCTTCGGTCTTTCCTAGGGCGCCGCTGATAATTTGGGGCACTTCGTTATCCTCCAGATATTGAAGGTTGCTGTCTTTTCCGGATACGAAAATGACGTCCTCGAACTGGCTGGCGATGGTCTTCAATTGCCCCCGCAAAGATCGGTTCTGTTTGTTTTGAAAGGATTCCGGCGTGAATCCACCCATCCTATCAAGAATATTGATGTTGGTATTGCTGATAATCGGTTGATAGACCGCCACTACGACGGTTTTTCCCTGACTATCCTTGATATCGTCCTTAAACTCGGCCATAAACTGGTCGCGGGTCTTGTGTTCACATTTTCCGTTGATATAGGGGTGGTCGTCCCAATCTTCCAGAAACCACTGTGAATCGACGACCTCAAGTACAACTTCGTCATTGATGTCCTCGCGTTCACGAGGGCAGCCGTCGTCGGGCCAAAACTCCGCCTTGCTGTTGTCCTGTAAAAAAGATTCCAGGTCATCGATGCTTTCGGGGGCATCCTTCTTCCACTCATTATATCCAGGGGTCAAAATGACCTTGCCGTTAAAGTTGTCCCACGCCCGCATCAGTTTTCTTAGGCGGGCCTTTTCTTTATCCCGCTTGGCATCGTCGGATGGATATCCATCCTCGGTCAAAATGTTACCAATAATCAATAGGGTAGCCTCCTCATCCCCTTGGGATCGTTGGTTAATTTCCCCGAGCATAGCCTCGGCATCGGAGATGGGAACACCCCCAACGTTTGATAAAATATAAAAATTATGGGATTCTTGGGAAAATAGCCCCTGGGCATAGATAAGCCCAAAGACTAGAAGGCAAATAGTTCGAATCATTTCTTTAAACTTGTTGTTCAATGTTCACGCATCAGGTGCAAAGTTACGGTAAAGCAGGGGTTGACAAAAAGCATAGTTCACATGGCATAGTCCCAATCACTCCTCTCCGCTTTCCCCCCATGCCCAATGACTCGATACACCGGTGAAATCGGAAAGCAGGTACAAAAGGGACATTGGTAAGAGGGACAGCAGATAAAAAGGAAAAAACTTCAGCATCATCAACCTGATATAAAGGCAAATTTCAGCATGTTTTCAATCCGGTTTTGACTGCTTTTGGATAATTTTTAATGGGATTGGAAAACCTTCCGGCAGGCGTTTATTTTCCTCTCAGGAAATTAAGCTCGTTGGTCTTGATGACATAGCCGATCCGCACCATGCTTGTAAAGCGCTGGTAATCCATCAGACTTTCGGCCTGGCCCACGTACCACTCCAGCATGAAGTATTGGTTCGAACGGTTTCTTTCAAAGGGATTGTAATAGATTCGGGGCCTGAAGGCGCCCTGTGTGTTCCAGCCCAATCCCTTTCTGAGCAGTACTTCCAGGTATAGCTTATCACGGCTTATTTCACGGGACAGCCGCAGTTCGCCCAGTCCCGTGTATTCCAGAATATCCGGATTGCCCTCTTGGTAGGCGAACGGCACCCAAGCCTTGATTTTGGCAAGGGTTTTACGACCGATTTTGGTGGAATATTCGATGCTCAGACGGTTCCAGCTTCTTGAGAAAATACTGTCCCTTCCGTTCGATTCATGTTCGTAGTAGACCGCTGCCAGTCCCTTTAATTGCTTGTTCTTATCGAAAATGGGTTTTCCAAGACCGACGGTCGGGTTAAAATTGATTTCCCGGAAGGGGAACGATTCCTTGAACACGTCCCAAAAGGCTTTTTGAGTATAGGTCACATAGAGATAGGTATCCCAGGGCAAGGTGTTTCTGGTCACCATTTGTTTGAAACTGATTTGGTACTTGGCATTGGCGGTTTGATCATCGATTGTAGTGTTGGTAGGCGCCCCGGTGATAAAAAAATTGTCGTCGTGGATAGTGAAATAGGGTAGGTTTTGAACGGAATCCTTAAACTCCTCTCGGGTAAAGGCTTGGGCATTGAGGTCTTGTGAAGACCCAAAAAGAAGAGCCCATAAAGCTAATACTATATAAATTCGGGAATAATCGCTCTGGTACATCGGCAAAATTTGCGGCAAAGATAGGATTTCAAGGACCGCCCCGTTCACTTTTCGGAATTCTTTCAGTCCCGCACCCGATGCACCCGCATCATCTTGACCAACCATTTGGGCAAGGGTTTGCTGGGATGTCTATTTTTGAGGTCGATGTATATTCCCAAGCGTTTGAAAATGGGCACTTTATGGGTCTCGACCAGTTCGATGAGCGTTCCGTCGGGGTCTTCGATATAGCCGAACCGGCCGGCCGCATCGCCCATGTCGAAACTCTCGGCACTGTCGACCGTTAGGGGATGGCCCAGATGCTCGGCCTCCTTGCGAAGAGCGTCCATACCCCGTACATCGAAACACAGGTGAATGTAACCCAGATCGCCCCACATTCGTCCTTGATAGATAGGGGCCGGTCGGCGGTCAAGCGACTGCACCAACTCAATCTGGGAGGGACCGTACAATTCGCCGAAACCGCCTACGGGCCGCTCGCCGTGCTTTAAGAGAACACGTCTGAACCTACCTTTTCCTCCGGGCAGGTTCGAGAAATCGTCGAACACTTCCGTACGATCGCTTTCGACGATATTATATCCTAGGAGTTTCCCGTAAAACAAAAGGGAATCTTCCATATGTGAAACGCCGATGACCGCACCCAACACGCCTCCGGATGTCCGTTTGGTCTTCGCGAACCTATAATCCTCTTGAACCATCTGCACCCAGTTGTGCCATGGGTCGGTGAGAAAGAAATGGGAACATCCGTAGATGGGGGTCCGAAGGTTCAGGTCATGCCCCATCAGATTTTCGTAAATACTTTTAATGTTCTTTGCGCGCAGCTTCATCACGTTGATACCCAAATCACCGAGTTGCAGCTGGTGCAGGGGCGGTTCGGGGGTACGGTTCTTGAACTGCCAGATTTCGAGTCCGCCGCCACCGATCATGTTCAGGGCCAAGAGGGCGTAACGATCCCTGACGATATCACCCGTATAGCGAGTCATCAGATTGGCCGGAGCCACATCTTCAAAAACAAGGATGTCGAAGCCCAGATGCTTTCGGTACCAGTCAAAGACCTGACCGGCATCGGCCACCCCGATGCCCATCTGTTGAATTCCGTTGATGATTTTGGCCATAGCCTTGTTTGCAGTTTGGTTCAATCGGAGTACGGCGTTTTTATCAGTCTGTCATGTAGCGTTTTCAGTTTGGGTGCAGGATAACCGAGTTTGAACAAAATCACCAGTAAAAAGTTGGTCAAATTAATCCTTACGTAGGAATTGTTCTTATATTTTCTCGCCGAAACAATCAAATCGTTCTGAATAATGGTGTAGTTGACTCGGTGCTTCTTCATCCTCTTAAAGAACTCAAAATCTTCCATCAGCACCTGCTGTTCGTCGAATCCCCCTAAGGTATCGAAGACCTCCTTTTTGATAAAGAGACATTGATCGCCACCGCCCGTAAAAATACCATCCTTACCGGTAAAAGCTGCATTTATTTGTAGGAAAAAACTTTTTTTATCGAATCGGTACGAGAAAAATCCCGCCTCGTAACCGGAAGCTATCGCGTTTGTAATATCCTGTAAAAAGGACTCGGGAGGCTTGACATCGGCATGCAGAAAAACCAGAATGCTGCCCTTGGCCCGTTGTGCTGCGGCGTTCATCTGCATCGCCCTGCCCTTTTTCTTACAGCGAAAGACATCGATGTCATCGGCTAAGGCCATTTGCTCGGAACCATCGCAGGTATCGGCGGATAAAGCCAAAATAATCTCGACCCCGAAACCTTGTCTCAAAACCTCTAATCGAGGCAGGAGGGTTTCGAGATTTTGCCTTTCGTTATGGGCAGGAATAATAATGGTCGTCATACGCTGCTCGTAGAAGCCTTTCTTTGAAGTGAAGTCACTTTGACCTCAATCGATAGATACCTGATTCGCGTCGGGCGGTTTGCATTTGTAGTTTTGTTCGTACTATCTACGTAATTTTGCCGTTAAGGTTTGGAACCGATTCACGACCAAACCTGTAGGCGGAATCCTCGTACATACTCTTACAAATTGAAGACAAAACTAATGAACACAAGCCAAATCAAGTATATCGCCGCTACATTTTACGCATTCCTCATGATATTCAACCTCCATGCCCAAGAGAAAACCCAAGAAATCCACGATTTTAACGCCCTTTCGGAACAATTCCTGATAAATATTATCAATGAACAGAGTACCAGCGAAATTAGGGCGCAGCTTTACGGAACTACCTTTGAGAAGTTGGAAGCAGGACTGAAGACCGACGATGAAAAGCTGGCCTTTTGGATCAATATCTAC
>JBAUIP010000133.1:0-7693 GCA_049683055.1 Pricia sp. | reverse complement strand
ATGCAGTTGTTCGCTAATCGTATCGACATAATCCTTTGATTTTAAAGTTCATATCGAATATACGGCGAAACACTCTTAGAAACAATATAAATAACTGGTTATCAACTATCTGTATTTAGATTGCTTTAAAATAAGGCTTATGCTTCACAGCTCAAGCACTCCTTCTTCTGTTTGAACTTCTGGGCAGCGTTCATACTGTGCTGATAGTAAAGGGATTTGACACCCAACTTCCAAGCGGTGACGTGGATTTTGTTGATTTCCTTGACCGGCATATCGGGGTGCACGATGATGTTAATGGATTGCCCTTGATCGATATGGTTCTGCCGGTTTGCGGCCTGATAGATAATGTCGATCTGATCGATTTCGGAGTAGGTCTTAAAGACATCCTTTTCTTGCTGGGTCAAAAACTCCAAATGCTGAACGGAGCCGTCCCTATCCCTGATACTGCGCCAAACCTCGGTCGTATTCTCTCCTTTTTCTTCCAAAAGCTCCTCCAAAAAGGGATTCTTGATGGTGGTCTTGATCTTGGCGATATCCTTAACATAGACATTGGACCAAATCGGTTCGATACCTTGGGATACCTGCCCCAAGATAAAGGCGGATGAAGTCGTCGGGGCGATGGCGTTCAGGGTGGCGTTTCGACGGCCATATCCTTCGAGTACGGCGGGTTCACCGAATTTTTGCGCCAATTCTTCGGATGCTTTATAGGATTTCGCCTTAATCTGTCGGAAAATCTCATTGTTCAGATTGTAGGCTTCCTGACTATTGAAAGGATGCATTCTGGATTGCAGCAACGAGTGCCATCCCAAGACCCCGAGGCCCAAGGCACGGTTATCTTTGGCAAAATTGTAGGCGCGTTCCATAAACAGGAAGGTCTGGCGGTCTTCCCGGCTATCGGAATCCCGGTACCGTTCCAGTTTTTCAATGAACTCCGTAATCACGGCATCCAAGAAATAGACCATGGTCTCTACTGCATCGGTATCCTTCCATTTATCGTAATGCAAGAGGTTGACGGAAGATAGCACGCAAACGAAGGACCAATTGTCGTTGGACGGCAGCATGATCTCGGTGCATAGATTACTGGCATAGACCGTATGGTTCTTGTCCCGATACACATCGGCCGCACCATTGTTGGCATGGTCCTTAAAGAAGATGTAGGGATAGCCCATTTCGCCCCGGCGTTGCAACACTTTGGCCCAAATGGCGCGTTTGGTGACGTCTCCGTCAATCATTTCCTGCATCCAGGCATCGGTCACGGTAACCCCATGGGTCAGCTCCTGAATCGGATTTCCCTCGGTACCTATTTCAAGGAACTCCAGAATATCCGGATGCTCGATGGGCAAATATGGCGAAAACCGCCCGCGCCGCACCGAACCTTGGCTGACCACATCGACCATAGATTCAAAAAGCTGCATGATATGTACCGATCCGGATGCTTGTCCGTTGTTTTTCACTGCCGCACCACGGGGCCGAATCTTCCCAAAATAACCGGAAGTACCACCTCCCAGTTTGGACATCATGCCCACCTCGGATTGGGTGAACAAAATGTTGCCCATATCATCATCGATATGCGATCCAAAACAGCTGATGGGCAGCCCCCGCTCCTTCCCAAAGTTCGACCACACCGGAGAGGCCAGAGAAAAGAAGCCTTCGGACATATAGCCGTAGAACTTATCGGAAAATCCGGGCATATCAAGCAGTTGTTCCGCCCTGTCCCCGATTTCGCGAATACGCTGTTCAGCGGTCACGCCCTTAGCCAAATAGCCGGAGGCCAAAAAGTTACGGCTGTGGTCGGTCAGCCATTCAAAATTGCCTTTGGGGCTGTCATCGCCCTCGGGTTTGTTTCCATCTTTTGCCGGACTAATTGCGTTGGCGTCGGAATTTTTCCCGAGCTGGCTCAGGGTTTCCTTGCGGGCGTTGACCAATCGGTCGGTGTTGTTTTCGGTAGTGGTTTCTTGTTGCATAGAAGTGGCCGTAGTTGTTTTTGTTTCGTTCATAATTTAAAATAGGTCGTCGCTGGTTATACTTTGAGTTCTTTTACTGTAGTTGATGGATCGCTTCACGAAGAAATCGCCGTGCTTGGTGCCGATAATCTCGTCATCGAACCATTCCGTTTCCGCCAAAAGGGTCTCGTCGACCTCGAAAACCTTGGCCACGCCGATACTGCCCAACGAATTGTTGAAGCGGTTCTTTATGAATTCGTTGATGACCGCCTTGGGCAAGAAATCGACTTCCCCCTTTTCAAATATCCAATCGACGATTTTGCTTTCAGCGCTGAAGGCGTCGGTGCACATTTGTTGGATCATAAGCGAATGTTCTTCGTCGAACCAATCGGGATTCTCGTTTTGAATGATCTTAATGATATCGATACCGAAATCCCCATGAATCTGTTCTTCTTTCGAGGTAGCTTCCACCACGTTGGAGACACCTTTCAGCATATTCTTATGCTTGTTGAAGGCCATGATGATCAAGAATTGTGAAAAAAGGGATACATGTTCAATAAAGAGCGAAAACAATAAAATGGACTCCGCATACTCCTTATTATCATCACTTTTAGCGTTCTTCAGCGCAGTTTCCAAATACTGCACCCGCTGCATGATGACCGGTTTTTTCTTCAGGTTCTTGAACTCCTCGTTCAGTCCTAAAATTTCAAGCAAGTGGGAATAGGCATCCGCATGGCGCACCTCGCTTTCGGCAAAAGTGGCCCCAACGGAACCGACTTCGGGCTTCGGCATTTTGTGGTAGATATCGCCCCAGAAACTTTTCACCGCCACCTCGATCTGCGAGATTGCCAACATCGTGTTTTTAATGGCACTGCGCTCGGTTTCGGTCAGCCGGGTCTTAAAATCCTGTATATCGCTGGTAAAGTTGAACTCGGAATGGATCCAATAGGAATGGCGAATCGCCGGTACGTATTCATATAGTTCGGGATATTCGTAAGGCTTCAGATTGACCCTTTTTTCAAAAATGTTGGTCTTTCGTTTTTTCGCCTGCTCGTTGCGGTATAGAATATAGCCTTTGGCCACATCGAAAAAGCCGCCCTCCATCAATTTATTCTCCACGATATCCTGCACTTCCTCGACTGTGGGTACGTAATTTTCATCGGACCGTTTGCGTTCGAGCAAAGCGGTATAAACGTCTCCCGAAATACGTTCGGCATCCTCAAGACTACCATGCTCCACGGCGGTCATAGCCTTTAGAATGGCATTCGTAATCTTATGAAAATGAAAGGGTTTGGTCTTGAAATCGCGTTTGATAACGTGGGTAATCTCCATAGCATGTGCGGTCTTAAAATGAATAAAAATGAGAGGTATAAAGGTCAAGATTTATATCCTGTTTTTGATTTCATCGGCACGAAGTTTTTCCACAGGGTTATCAACAATGGACCAAATTTGTAGGGATCACGGGGGATGGTTGGTGTTGAAAAACCTATAAAATAAATTTATCGACAAGAGGATTTTTTTGAGAAATATATGTCTCAAAACGTAGGAAAAATCACTATGGGAAGATGGTCCTGAAAATGGACGGAATACAGAAGATAGCAATCAAAATCGGCATCGTTCCCTGGTGCTCAGTGATATGTAGAGAACAAATCGGTTGCCTTATTATGGGCGGCCTCGAAGACCATGGCGTTGACCCCGGAATCCACTTTGTTCGAAGTAAAATAGGATAGCATTTTCTCGGTAGGCATGTTCCCGGTCAACTCGTCTTTGGCCATCGGGCAACCGCCGAAACCTTGGATGGCCCCATCGAACCGCCGGCATCCTGCTTGGTAGGCGGCGTGTACTTTTTCATGCCACCTTGTCGGTGTCGTATGCAGGTGTGCCCCGAACTCCACTTCGGAAAATTCGGGAATCAGGTGCGAGAAAAGGTAATCGATATCCTCCGGGGTCGAAGTTCCCACCGTATCGGAAAGTGAAAGTATTCCTACGCCCATTGCGGCCAATTTTTGCGTCCACTCCCCTACAACGTCCACATCCCAAGGGTCACCGTAGGGATTGCCGAAGCCCATGGAAATGTAGGTAACCACCTGTTTGTTGGCCGCATTGGCGATGTCAAGTATTTCTTGAAGGATATCTACGGATTCCGAAATCGTTTTATGGGTATTCCGCATCTGAAAATTCTCTGATATAGAAAAAGGATATCCTAAATACTGGATGTCGTCATATTGGGATGCATCCTGCGCGCCGTGTACGTTGGCGACGATGGCCAAGAGCTTGCTTTTCGTCTTCGAAAGATCCAGCCCCGCGAGTACATCAGCCGTATCCATCATTTGGGGGATGGCCTTGGGGGATACGAAACTGCCGAAATCGATGGTATCGAACCCGCATCCCAATAAGGATTGGATGTATTTTATCTTTTCAGAAGTGGGAATAAAATCTTTGATACCCTGCATGGCATCCCTGGGACATTCGATCAATTTTACTACTTCGGGTTTGGATTCGGTCATGGAATTGGACAAGCTTATCGCGTTTCTGGGATATCCAAATTTAGTACTATTTATCCGATAGCAATAGATAGACCGCAATACCGACGAAGACCACGATTTGCAGCCATTTGAGGTACATACCAGTATTTTTGTTGCGAACCATAAAGTCGGAGATGCTTCCCGAAAGCAGAGCTATACCACTAAAAATCAATCCGGAGACCAGCATAAAAAGTAGGCCGAGAACATAGACCTGCACCACGGTACTCAAGGTCTGGCTGAACAAAAATCCAGGAAAGAAAGCCAAGAAAAAAATCGTGACCTTTGGATTCAGCACGTTCATGACAAAGCCCTGTTTGAAGAGTTGCGCTAAACCTTTTGCAGTCATATTCTTGCCGGAAACCTTTAAAGTCGCATCGCTTTGATAGGTCTTGATGGCCAGATAGAGCAAATAAATCGCTCCCAAAATCTTGATTCCCAAAAACAGTGTATCGCTTTCACGAATAATGGCAGAGACGCCAAAGGCCAGCAAGGTAGTGTGCACCAAACATCCTGATATCAGTCCCGCCGTCGTCGCCAATCCGTAATTTTTGCCTTGGGCCAGGCTCCGCGTCAACACATAGATGTTGTCCGGACCCGGAGAAATAGCCAGGGCAGCGGTTGCGAGCGAGAAAGCATATAAGGTTTCGTAGTTCATATAAGTATGGACGCTTTTTCATATCTTGACCGACTAAACCAAGAATATGAGACCTTTATTCAAAGCATCGGCCCTTTTTATACTTTTTCTCTCCCTGACCTTGGTTTCCTTCAACTGGAAGGATTTGCGGTCGGAAAAAACAGTAACAATCATGCAGCAAGATAGTGTTTTACGCCATGTCGTCATGTTCAAGTTTAAGGAAGATGCCTCGAAGGAAGATATTCGCAAGGTCCAGAAAGCCTTTAGTGCCCTGCCCTCAAAAATACCGGAAATTGCCGGTTACGAATGGGGTACCAACAACAGTCCAGAGGGCTTGGACAAAGGCTTTACCCACGTTTTCTATTTGACCTTCGAAAGCGAGGAAGACCGGGCGGTGTACCTCCCCCACCCCGATCACAAGGCCTTTGGCGAAGTGTTGGGCCCTCATTTGGAGGATGTGCTGGTCTTGGATTATTGGTCGCGGGAAGAATAAGAAATAACAGAAGCACACCCAGCATAGGACCCTGAACCTACTTTAGGTCGGTAGAATCCCGGGAATTAATCACATTAAATCGAACTTATCGACTTCTTTCCTGCTGAAAAGCAAGTTTCGAATTTATCCAATTGCGAATGACATCTGCTACTTTTTTAAAACCGCCTGATTAATACGCTTCACCAGTTTTGGCCCTTCATAAATAAATCCGGTATACAGTTGAACCAGATCCGCCCCCGCTTCCAATTTTTCGAGGGCATCTTCGGGGGAGTGGATGCCACCGACCCCGATGATGGGGAAGGCTTTGTCACTCTTTTCCGCCAAAAATCGAATGACTTCCGTGCTTCGTTTTCTTAGGGGTTTACCGCTCAAGCCTCCTTTTTCTTCGATCTGGATTATGTCGGATTTTAGGTCTTTACGTTCGATGGTGGTGTTGGTGGCGATGACGCCGTCGATTTTGGTAGCTGCTACGATATTGATGATGTCGCGTAATTGGTCGTCGGTCAGGTCGGGGGCGATTTTTAGGAGGATCGGTTTTTCCTTTACGGACGGCTGCTTTAGGGGCTGTTTATTGACCGACTGGCCTAGAACAGATTTTTCGGCAAGTTCGATGTTCCTTGCCTTTAACCTCAGCAACAAAGCGGTCAGCGGTTCCTTGTCCTGCAACTCGCGGAGGCCGGGAGTATTGGGTGAGCTGACGTTGACCACGAAATAATCGACGTGGTCGAATAAGGCATCGAAGCAGATGAGATAATCACTGACGGCATCCTCGTTGGGGGTCATCTTGTTCTTTCCGATGTTGCCGCCGACCAAAACCCTGTGTCTCTTTTTTAGGCGTTCGACGGCCTCCTGAACGCCTTGGTTGTTGAAGCCCATCCGATTGATGATGGCTTGATCCGGCTTTAGGCGGAAAAGTCTTTTTTTGGGATTCCCGGGCTGGGGTTTGGGGGTCAGCGTCCCGATTTCGACGAATCCGAATCCGAAATCGGAGAGTTCGTTGTAGAGTTTGGCATCCTTATCGAAGCCAGCGGCCAATCCCACTGGGTTTTTGAAGCGGATGCCGAAAACCTCGCGTTCCAGTCGTTCATCCGATACGGCGTACATCCTCCTAAAAATTCCTGAAAATCCGATGTCGGATAGAAAACGGACCAGCGAAAAGGTGAAATAATGGGCCTGCTCCGCATCGAGCAAAAAGAGCAGAGGACGAACGAGGATTTTGTACATGGACTACCGTCTGGTTTTGCCAAAAATACGAACTAAAACCTCCGTAAGTGTTACGGTGATGCTGATTTTATCAACGTCTAGGTTTGAGGGGGAAACCGGAACTTGAGCAAAACCTGTATTCGATGCACCATTTGTGGTCGGCCGCTAATGCTTAGCTATGGCATCTTGGAAGGCACTCACAAATCTTCGGGAAAAAGATATCCGATTATTATTACGACGAGCCGATTGGCCACAGGCCGATTGTTCAATCCTCAGGCGAAACGCTGTCTTTGTAGATTTTAGGTACAACTTTAATTGGCATGCGAATAGCGGCCCTACAAAGCTGAAGGTAGCGCTCGTACTGTTTCGGATTGAATTGGGACAGCATTTTCTTATCGCTCTCGTAGGAAGCATCGACCATCTTTTGCTGCAGCGCCTTATACTTGTCCGCCAGCTTGATCAATTCCTCTTCGGTGCTTTGTGGATGGTCTGCCAGTAATTTTTCAATTTGTTCCTCAAGGCCCTTGGTCTCGATCTCCAGCTCGCCGCGAAGGGTTTCCATCATCTCGATCTGTGCTTCGTTCAGTTGGAAAACTTCGACGATGCTTTGGGTGTTCTTTCCACCAATGTCGAGGGTACAGCGCTGAGCGGTTGCCGTAAAAATACAAAGTGCGAAAAGTATTAGGGAGCAAAATCTGGTTGCCATGGGTATGGTTTGTTTGTTTGATTTCAATGGGATGAATACCTCTATACAAACAGAAATCCTGGTCAAAAATTATAGTTTATCCGTTTTTTTACCATCGGCCATAAAAAAACCGCCCCTGATAGGACGGTTTTCGATACAATTTACCGGTCCGGTGTTATTTCAACAAAAGGTTTACCCTGGCAAAAAGAT
>JBAUIP010000132.1:0-5873 GCA_049683055.1 Pricia sp. | reverse complement strand
GGTCGGGCAAGGTCGTCGAACCGGTGGCGGCCAAGGACAAGGCGACCCAAATTTTATTGGATTACAACCGAATGCTAAGGGATGACCCACGGGTGGAGACCGTATTGCTGCCCATCAGGGATGGTTTGACACTAACTCGGGTTCAATAGGACGCAGGCGCAGAAGTACGTCGGCACCGAACTGATATTAATCGCCGATATCCGAACTCCAAATTAGAGGTACTGAGGCCCGAAAACATGCTGCTACCACCAATCACGGATGGCTCAACTTTAGCTTAGGTGCAATCATCCGAACGTAGAGCATGTAAAAGAACATCGCCGAGAGAATCCCGACGGTCGAACCTACAATAATATCCACCGGAAAGTGTACTCCTACAAATATCCGGCTCGAAGCGAACAACAAAGGCCATAGATAAAAAAGCCAGCACCATTTGAACCGATGCCGCAAAAACAGCACTACCCCGGTCGTTATTGAAAAGCTACTGGAAGAGTGCCCCGAAAAAAAGCTATAGGTCGCGGGCGTTTTTAAAATACGAATTAGCGTGTTCATCTCCTCGGTATTATTGGGCCGCAACCGGGCGACCATATGCTTGGTCAGGTCGGTGACGGTGCCGACGAACCAGATGGTCATCAATAAGGTCAAGATGACAAAAATCGCTTCCCGGCGAGGGTATTTCCAGAAAATTAAGATGATGAATAATGCGAAGAGGGGAATCCAAGTACTAAAAGTGGTCACCGTAATCCAGAACTGATCGTACTGCTCGACCCCGAGGTTGTTCAGGTAGATAAAGGTTTCCCTGTCCCATTCCAAGATTTTTTCGAGCAAGAATCAGATAGTTTTAATTTTGGTCATCAGAATTTTCACAGGTCATTACCGAGAAGGTATTTTACTTTCTTTTGATGCTTCCGGTGACCTGGTCCACGTTTTTCTTGACCTCATCGATTTCCTTTTTAATGTCGGTGCCGATACCGTCGCTGATGTTGTTCTTTACATCGTCGATATCTTTTTTGATGTCCTTTATAAAACTGGTATCGATACCTTGCTTATCGGCACTTTTGGTGATTTCGTTCTTGATATCGTCAGTGGCGTCCTTGAGTTGACGCATACCTTTGCCCAAGCCCTTGGCGATACCGGGAATCTTATCGGCGCCGAAGACCATCACCACGATGAACAGGATAAAGAATATCTCGCCCCCGCTGATAAAAAGAAAGTGCATTGTGAACATGCTACAAAGATAATGAAGTTTGTAATGTTTACGTAAAAAAGGCAAAGAGGGTTTGCAAATCGGCAAGACTTCAGAACCTGGAAACCGAAATTCTAAATCGGGAAACCGGAATCTTAAACTGATAACCCGGAGCCTAAAACCCGACCTCAAAGGGAAGTCCGATTTACTTCCCTTTGATACTCTCCTTTTTCATCTGGTCAAAATCCGATTCGCCCTCCTTTTTCGGCCATGAGTTATTGCTGGTATCGATATCTGCCGTTTCGGCCTTGGGGTCGACGACCACTCCCGTTAGTTCTTGCTGTGAAGAGAGAACCACGCTGACTTCCTTATCGCTCTTACGCCATATTTCGGGCGGGTAGGTGATGTTCTCGGTGGTGCCATCGGCGTAGGTATATTCCACGATTAAGGGCATGGGCAATCCGCCCGGTTTTTCGTAGGTCACCTCGTAAAAATACTTAGGCTCCTTGACTTTGGCACGCTCGTCAGCGGTCATGTTGTCCATCATAAACTCCTTGAGGCTCTTTGAAGTTTCTGACGGGGATTTTCCCTTCAAGTTCGGGTCCACATCTTCGGCGCCTTCCTCGGCAAGGTATACCAAGTTCGGCAGGTCTTCCTTCGAGACGTTTCGGGCCGCCATATATTCCTGCATCCGTGGAGTGGGCTTATCGCTCACATAAAATTTCTTAATGTTCTTGACCCCGATATCAACGTAATCGGTGGTGTAGAACCAGCCCCTCCAATACCAGTCCAGATCGACTGCGGAAGCATCTTCCATGGTGCGGAAAAAATCTTCCGGCGTCGGATGTTTGAACATCCATCGGTGGGAATAAGTCTTGAAAGCATGGTCGAACAATTCGCGGCCCATTACCGTTTCCCGGAGAATATTCAGCGCTGTAGCGGGTTTACCATACGCATTCGGACCGAGCTGATAAACGTTCTCAGGATTGGACATAATCGGCGAAATAGTACTCTGATCGCCCGACATATAGGGTACAATTTTGGCCGGATCACCACGTCGCGAAGGATAGTTTTCATTCGGAGCGATGGCCTCGGGAAAGGCTTCCCCGAATTCCTGCTCCGCCATATATTGCATAAAGGTATTGAGCCCTTCGTCCATCCAGCCCCATTGACGTTCGTCGGAGTTGACGATCATTGGGAAGTAGTTGTGCCCGATTTCGTGGATGATCACACTGATCATTCCGTATTTCACGCGGTCGGTATAGTTGCCTTTCTCATCGGGCCTTCCGTAGTTCCAACAAATCATAGGGTACTCCATGCCCTGGTTCCGCGCATGCACTGAAATGGCCTTGTGATAGGGATACTCAAAAGTATGATCGGAGTAAGATCGTAGCGTATGCGCCACGGCTTTAGTAGAATATTCTTCCCAAAGGGGATTCCCTTCTTTCGGATACATCGATACCGCCATCACATCGCGATCGCCCATTTTGACGGCCTGCATGTCCCAAATCCATTTTCGGGAGGATGCAAAGGCGTAATCCCGAACGTTCTCGGCCTTGAACTTCCAGGTCTTTTTCTTTTCAGAAAATTTCTTTTCAGCCTTTTCCGCTTCTTTTTGGGTGACTATCAAAACGGGTTTGTCGTAAGATTTTTTGGCCTCTTCATAGCGGGCCATCATTTCATCGGAAAATACATCCTCCCTGTTCTGAAGCTCCCCGGTTCCGTCGAGTATGTGGTCGGCGGGCACGGTGATGTTGACCTCGTAATTGCCAAAAGGAAGCGCGAACTCCCCACTCCCCCAAAACTGGTGGTTTTGCCAACCTTCAACATCGCTGTAAACGGCCATCCGGGGAAAAAACTGAGCAATGACATAGGCACGGTTGCCGTCTTCGGGAAAATACTCAAAGCCCGAACGCGCCCGGTCTACGGTGTGTTCAGGAATGTTGTAGTTCCATTTGATCGAAAACGAGAACTGCTCGCCGCTCTTTAAAGATTGCGGAAGATCGATACGCATCATGGTCATGTTGGTAGTGTAGGGTAAAGCTTTTCCGTCGGCATCCTGTACGTAATCGATGTTGAATCCTCCATCGAAGGGTTCGCCCATATATTTTCGGGCGAATTCGGCCGGTCTTTCGGCCAAGGGCACTTCGCCTCCGTTGCGTAGAGGGGATTTCGAGGTCTTGGCCCGAACGTTCTGGTCCAATTGCACCCAAAGGTATTCCAAGTCATCGGGGGAATTATTGGTGTAGGTAATCGTCTCCTCACCGAAAATCTTGGCGTTTTTATCGTCCAACTCGATGTCCATTACATAGTCTGCCTGCTGCTGGTAATAATCCGGCCCCGGGGCGCCCGAAGCGGACCGGTAGGTGTTCGGTGTCGCAAATTCCTCGTACAACTGTTTGAATTTACTTTGGTTGTAATGGCCACCTTCCCGCTCCTGCTGTGGGGGTTCGTCTTGAGCGGCAACGACCGCCGCAAATGGTATTACTAAGGACAGAAAATAATATTTGAGTCTGTTCATTTTTGGATGTAACTGTTGAATATTATGGCTTGAAATCAATCTTCGAAATGTAAAGTTTTCTCGCCACCTACAAAGCGGATGCTACAAGTTTAACATTCCTTTAGTATCCGATTTGATAAGTACGAAACTTTTCTTTTTCCCGTCCATATTAAAGTGGACGATATTCTTCTGTTCATCGAAAAGATCGGTCAGGATTTCATTTTCTATTTGGATGGATGTAGTCTCGGCCAAATCCACATCAGGCACCTCGATGTAGCAGATCATCACATCGGCATCGTATTTTTTACCGATAAAATTATAGGATGCCTGCTCTCCGTTCACTTCGACCACAAGTTTGGTACGCAGGTATTTTTCAATGTAGGCATCCGCCTCGTCGGACTCGTTTTTGGTCGCCAGTCCCGCTTCGAAATCGTAGCGCTCCTGCAGCACGTTCTCGAAGTCGTCAATAAAAATCCGAGAGGTGATTTGTAGGGCACTATCTTTTTCGGAATACTTGACGTTGGTAACGCTCACGTAGAACTTATGCACCGTTGCGAAGGCGAACAGGGGCAGGAGTAGGATAATGAGGGATTTTTTGAGGTATTTCATAAGCTTTTGAAAAATACGAGGTGACCAGTCTTATAACTGACGCCATATATTAAGGTATAAAAAATAAGAAGGATTCCTGTTTCGCAAACTTGGAACAAACTATGTGCCAAAAAACAGGATGCTATCTTGCCCTTCGGATTTCGTGGAGCAGAATCGCCGTAGCGGTCGCGACGTTCAAGCTCTCGGCCGTTCTTTTCCCAGAACTCTCGACCGTTATTTCGCCAGAACCTTCGGCAGATTTTTCTTTCGACCCCTTGGCCGGATGTATTTCCGACCCCTCTACCGTTCCTTCCCTCGACCCTTGCTTTCCACCAGCGGGTTGCGGAATGCTTATTTTTTCGGATACCAATCGCTCCACCTTCGGGGAAATCCCGTGAGATTCATTGCCCATGACCAGAATCCCTTTTTCAGGCAAGGCCGTCGAATGAACCGCTTCACCATCCATAAACGCACCGAAAATTGGAAGCTCCGTTGTCCCTAAAAAATCTTCTAGGTCTGTGTACCCGACCTTCACCCGGGCAATGGAGCCCATAGTGGCTTGCAGGACTTTGGGATTGTAGCAATCCACCGTTTCCAACGAACAGACCAGATGTTCGATACCGAACCAGTCGCACAGACGGATGATAGTGCCCAAATTACCGGGGTCGCGTACGTCATCCAGTGCCAGTATCCAGTCGGATGCATCCGGCCGTGATGCGGCGGCGATTTCGAAGACTCCGATGACGATGTTCGGCGTGGTGAGTCCGCTCATCTTGCGGAGTTCGCTTTCGGAGACCAGCTCAATTTTGCCCGAATTTGCTTCCCTATTTTCCAAACGCCCATCCTTCTCATCCGAAGGTTCATCCTGTCCATCCTGTCCATCCTGTTCCTCCGAATGGTCATCCTTATAATTCAAATACTTATCCTGTTCATTCGGGTTACCGTCCTTTTTATCCTTTTCCTTCAAAAATCCTTTGAGCAGCGAAACATCCGTCGTAAAAATATGACGCGCCGTGAAATGGGACTCCAACAGCTCCCGCACCAACTTGACACCTTCCGCCACGAAGAGGCCCTCTTGATTCCGGTACTTTTTTTGCTGTAAACTTTTGACCAATTTTATCTGGCTCTTAACCACCATAAAAATGTATTTTTGACCCCTATGGGCTTAAAGGCATCTCCAAAAACCCTTTTCGGAAAAAAGAACCGGTCGGCCACCGAAAGCGGGCAGTTCGGGATGCCCTCCAAATTTTCCGCTAAAATAAGCCTATTCTTTTTGGTGGCAGTGCTTAGCGCGTGCAATACGCTGAAAAAGGTCGGCGAGAACGAGCTTTTGCTCAAGGGAAATGCCATTTACGCCGATAGCGTCGAGGTCAACGACCCGGCTATCGAGAGCCTCATCTTGCAAGAGCCGAACAAGACCATTTTGGGATACTCCTTAAAGCTCAACCTTTACAATCTGGCGAAGAAGAATCCCGATTCGTCCTATCAAAATTGGCTATACCGGAAAGAGAACCGCGAACAACGCCTGGTCAACCTACTCTCCCGAAAACAGGTAGACCGTTTGGGGGAATCCTTTTTGGTCAAGGGACTGAGCGAATGGCT
>JBAUIP010000131.1:0-2213 GCA_049683055.1 Pricia sp. | reverse complement strand
ATGTAACCTAGGTTACGGTCTGCCTGAACTAAAAATCGTTTCTTTGCGACCAAATAAAAAACTATGGATTGGATTTATGAACCCTGGCCCTGGTATGTTGCTGGGCCGTTAATCGCCTTGACCATGTTCGTTCTACTGTTCGCGGGCAAACAGTTCGGCATGTCATCGAACCTACGCACCATGTGTTCCATGGGCGGTGCCGGAAAAGCAGCGGATTTCTTCAGGTTCGACTGGAAAAAGGAACGTTGGAACCTCACCGTGGTCATAGGTGCCGTCATCGGCGGATTTATCGCCTCGCAATATCTATCGAATAATACCGTCGAAATCAACCCAAAGGTGGCGGCAGAACTTTCTCAGGACTATGGTATCGAGAGTGCCGGGGATGCCTATCTGCCGCCCGAAATCTTCGCCGCCGAAAACCTAGGCGACCCGTTCATCCTCGCCATCCTGATTCTCGGCGGATTTATGGTCGGCTTTGGCGCACGGTACGCCGGGGGATGCACTTCGGGACATGCCATTTCGGGCCTGAGCAACCTACAGCTTCCCTCACTGATCGCGGTGATCGGCTTTTTTATCGGAGGTTTGATTATGATTCACCTTCTGTTCCCCCTAATATTCGCCTAGACCATGAAATATATAACGTATTTGACCGTAGGAATCTTTTTCGGAATCGTAATGTACAAATCGGAAGCCGCCTCTTGGTTCCGTATCTATGAAATGTTCGAGTTCGGCTCCTTTCACATGTACGGCATCATCGGTTCCGCATTGGTGCTGGGCGTCATCGGTATTCAGATTATCAAACGATATGATCTGAAGGCCATAGGCAATCGGCCAATGCAATTAAATCCCAAGAACAGGAGTGTCGCCCGATACTTGGTCGGGGGCATCATCTTCGGACTGGGATGGGCGTTGGCAGGGGCCTGTCCCGGGCCGATGTACGTGCTTGCCGGAGCCGGTTTTTATTCCATATTTGTGGTCATCGGCGGTGCGCTCTTGGGTACTTTTGTTTACGGGCTATTGCGGGATAGGTTGCCACATTAAGGCACTGGAAAAAGGCAGCCGCGAAAGGCCACAGCTGGGTTCGGTTACCTTCGGGAAAATCGCTAGGGCACTAATTGCATCATTGGTACAGGGGAAAAAATCAGTACCAGCATGGCAATACCGATAACTATCATGAAACCCAGCTCAAGATTGGACAGCATCAGGTTCATCCCGAGCGACTTGTTGGAACTTTGCGTCATCTGTGAGCTCTCCGTAACTTGAATATCGGCCAGCCCATCCAAATTTTGGGATATTACATCCAGCTTCTTCAACGCGATACCCGCTAGATCCTCTTCCGAGGTTTTTGTGTTTACGGCAATTTTATCCTCTATATTCCGCAGTTCCAAGAATTGCCGGTTCAAACGATGCAGCATATTCGATTCTGACGGGGTGAGCTGGGTCGCCCTGAAACTAAGTAATAGTTCATCTATATTTTGGTTATGGGATACCTGAGTTCCGGATTTCGAGTTCCGAACCAGGCGAAGTTCTTTTTGGTGGACGATTTTGGTCAACCGGTAGATAAAGTCCTGTACTACCACGCGGTCTTCATGTACCGAGTTGACCGTATTCTGAATCGTCGAGAAATGCTGCCTATCCAACCTATTGGAGCCCAAGACCATAAGAAAAGCTACGGCAAGTACCAGACCTACCTGTATACGCTGTGATGTAGTGAGTTTTGTGAACATGGGTTCCGGGTTTTCAACAACTGATTAATGTACCTTATTGGGTCTGTAGCTCCCCTGATTTCAGGGCCTCATCGATATCTGCCGCTACGACGGGGTGGCTTCCGAAAAACCGGCCACCGCCCTCACGTTTGATCTTGACCTCGGTCGTTCCGTTCTTTTTCTCCTTGATCGAGGTGACGACTACCTTTTCTCCCTCTACACGTTTATAGTTGGCGATACCTCCCCTCTTGATAATAAAATTCGCTCTCGGAAATTTGATGTGTTTATAGGAATTGGCTTCAGGCCGTCCTATTTCAAAAACGTCCCCGACCTCGACGTCCGTCGACCCGACGTTTACATTATCCTGTGCGTTGAGCATACTTACCGAAAATAATAGGGCAATTGCATATTTGATCATGACTTTATGTTTAAGGGTTCACCCCTATAGGGCAAAGGGGATACCCTAATCATGACCGGCTCAATCAAATTATTATAAATATTTGATTA
>JBAUIP010000130.1:0-1643 GCA_049683055.1 Pricia sp. | reverse complement strand
ATGCTTTACTACGCCGTACCCCTTGCCATTTCAGGACTTCTATACTGCGTTTGGGACTTGTTACTTTTGCACCGCCATCAAGAAACTATTGGGGAACTTTTCTCTTTCGACGAAAGAATAAACCTTGACTGGTTACGATACGTAGTCTATTCTTACTTTGTGCTTTTCCTTTTAGCTTCCTTTCTGGTTTTCGGGGCCATACAGTTTCATTTGCTTCCTTTGGATACCGCTTTTGCCATGGTAGGTATCGTTTTAAGCCTGATGCTGATCGCCTTTGGATTTTACGGATTTCGTCAAACCGCTATTTTTTCGGATAGGGATGTAAACATAAACAACATAAAATCCGTAGCTGACAAAGAAACTCCTGTGGCCGCTTATTCCAAATCGGGACTAAGCCCAGAAAAAATCAAATCCTTGGCCCGGCAACTTGCCAACTTTATGGAAAACGAAAGGCCGTTCTTGAACGAAAATCTCAGCTTGCCCATGCTTGCGGATCAATCCAAAATTCCGCAGTCTCAGATTTCTCAGGTTATCAACCAACATTTTCTAATGAATTTCTATGAATTTGTAAACCATTATCGAGTGGAAGCGGCTAAAAATAAGATGCTTTCACCTGACTTTAATCACTTGTCGATTTTAGGAATCGCTTTCGAGTGCGGTTTCAAGTCAAAATCTTCCTTCAACCGCTATTTTAAAAAATATATAGGCATATCACCTTCCCAATACCTAAAAAAATAGTGCAATAGGTGTCAGCCGATTGGTTGGGTCGCATAACGCTTTCTTTTGACGGTAGTTTGCCCAAAACTTCGAAAATGGGAGAATACACTTTACCGCACCGCGCCAATATTATAGTTCATATTATCGCCGGCACGATAGCCTTATTGCTTGGTCTCATAATCATCCTTTTAAAAAAGGGAGGAAAGAGGCATCAAAAAATGGGCAACTGGTTTCTTGTACTGCTTTCAGTTGTGATAACGACCGGTTTAATGGGTGTCTTGATTTTTAAAGTCAACCAGTTTCTTTTGGTGTTGACCCTATTAAGCGGATACAATGGCTATTCGGGCTATAGAATTATACGATTGAAGTCCAACTCGCCCAAACTTCAGGATGTTTCTGTAGCCTTAATCACACTTTGCTCGGGCATATTCTTTCTTTATTATATCAAATCCATAGGGATGATTTGGTCGCCCGTTATCATTTACGCGACTGTGGGAAATCTATTTTTGATAATCAGTTATGATTTTCTGAGATACCTTATCCCAAAAAATAAATACGGAAATCTGTGGTTTTACGAGCATATTTATAAAATGATTGCAGCTTTTACCGCTCTTTTGGCGGCAGCTACCGGAACCATTCTTCCCGACCACAAACCTTATAGTCAATTTTTACCTTCTATTTTCGGAACAGTCCTGGCAATCGGATTTATCTTCTATTTTTACAAAAAACAATCCCACTTTAAAAGGAATGAGACCGGTCCAAAAAATTTATAAAATTTTATATGTCATCCTTTTACCGCCACTTCTGACGATACTATTTTGTAACTGCACCTCCATCCCCAAACTCTCCGACGAAAACGAACAAACCATCAAAGAGGTTATGAACGACCCGCTTCCCGAAGTCATCCAAGGCGAAACCGGATTCGC
>JBAUIP010000129.1:0-3385 GCA_049683055.1 Pricia sp. | reverse complement strand
CTGGTAGAGTTGCTATATCCGGTCAGGGAAATTTCGTAATTCGACCGATTGCCAATTCCCTTTTTGTGCATCGCTACCGATGTGGAGACCGGCGAGGAGATTGTTTTGAAGAACGGCTATTTGCCCCAAGCCGTAATGGCAAGCGGAGCATTGCCCTCGTTGTTCGAACCCGTCAAAATCGACGATCGGCTACTAATCGATGGCGGGGTGGTCAATAACTATCCCATCGAAAAAGTCAGGAAAATGGGGGCCGATGTTATCATCGGCGTCGACGTGCAGCACGGACTCAGGGATAGGGAAACGCTGCTATCGGCCACCGAAATTCTGCTGCAGATCAACAACTACCGCACGGTACTCGACATGGAGGAGAAATCAAAATCGACCGACCTTTATATCAAGCCCGAAGTGAGCGATTTTTCCGTTATCGATTTCGACCGCTACGACCGAATTATCGAAAGCGGTACAGCGGCCACCAAGAAAAGCTATGGTGATCTGAAACGTTTGTCCCAAAGACAGCAGGCCAGTAACCGAAAATTCCCCGAAATCGAACCCGTAGAAAACTTGACCATCGACCGACTGACCGTTACGGGAAGCGCCGATTACCCAAGGGGCTACCTCAAGGGAAAATTACGCTTGGGCGATGAAAGCGAGACCACTTTTTCGCGGCTCAGGCAAGGCATCGGCAATTTGGCCGCCACCCGAAATTTTCAGACCATCCATTACCGACTGCAAGAAGACGAGGCGGGGCAGGAACTAATTTTGGACCTCTCCGAAAATCCCATTAAGACCTTTGTACGTTTGGGCGCCCATTACGATGACCTCTATAAAACGGGTGCGATGCTCAATGTCACCCAAAAACAGTTGCTGACCCGTGACGATGTGACTTCCTTCGATTTTATCATCGGCGATAACGTACGCTATAATTTTCAATATTATGTGGACAAGGGATCGTACTGGAGTTTTGGAATCAATTCGAGGTTCAACGATTTCGAAAAGGAAATCGGGTTTGACCTGATCCGGGGCAATTATGAAGTCCCCTTAGGTGTCAATCTGAACACCATTAATCTGGACGTTTCCGATCTGAGCAACCAGATTTACGTGGAAACGGTACTTCGCGAGGAGTTTGCATTCAGGACGGGTGTCGAGCACAAGCTACTCAAGTACAGTACGAGAACATTGGGGCAGCGGAGCAATGAAGGGGAACTTCTTGGGCGCCAAGATTCGGGAGGAAAAACCTTTTTCGAGAACAGCAATTTCTTCAGTGCTTTTGGTACCTTGACCCTCGATACCTACGACGATGCCTATTTTCCGTCAAAAGGACTCTATTTTGACGGGGACTTCCATTTCTACGTGTTTTCGTCGGATTTTAATGAAAATTTCAAGGAATTTTCGGTGGCCAAGGCGCGCATGGGCGGGGCTTTTCCGATTTTAAGGAATCTCTCGATGAACCTAGAAACCGAGGGAGGCTTTAAGCTGGGGACCTCCGGGGTCACCTCCTTCGATTTTGTGCTCGGTGGATATGGCACGGACCTGATCAATAATTTCATTCCGTTTTTTGGATATGATTTTTTGAGCCTGCCGGGCAACAGTTTTGTGAAGGCGTACGGAAGGCTCGATTACGAATTCGTGCCCAAGAACCATTTGATGTTCTCGGCCAATTTTGCGAACGTGGAGGATGACATTTTCCGAACGGGCGAGTGGTTTACGAATCCCAATTTTTCGGGATACGCCGTTGGCTACGGATGGGAAACGTTTCTAGGGCCTTTGCAGCTGCAATACTCTTGGTCGCCCGATAGTGAAAATAATTTCTTCTTTTTCAGTCTGGGATATTGGTTTTAGGATGCGCGTAGGTTCGCGAACACGTTCAAGACTTATATTCCACTTATTTTCCCGATATTTGATACAAAGATTTATATCATGTCAACTTTAGATACCACTTCGCTGCAACTGCCCAAGGAAAATCCCGATGCGGAAGACTTTCTGCCCCTTCTCGGCACCGATTACGTAGAACTCTATGTAGGAAATGCCAAACAAGCGGCCCATTACTACATGTCCGCCTGGGGTTTTCAGCCTCTGGCCTATTCCGGACTAGAGACCGGAAAAAAGGATAGAGTGTCGTACGTTGTACAACAGGATAAAATCCGCTTGATGCTGACCTCTCCGTTGAAATCGGGCGGGGAAATCAACAAACATATTGACGCCCATGGCGATGGGGTCAAGGCCATCGCCCTTTGGGTCGACGATGCCGCCCACAGCCACACCGAAACCGTTCAACGGGGCGCCGAGAGTTATATGGAACCCAAAACCCTTGAAGATGACCAAGGAAAAGTCAGGCTTTCGGGCATACACACTTATGGTGAGACGGTACATGTTTTCGTGGAACGCAAAAAGTATCAGGGTGTCTTTATGCCCGGTTTTAGGGCGTGGAATCCCCATTATCAGCCTTCCGACGTTGGCCTAAAATACGTAGACCATATGGTAGGAAATGTGGGTTGGAACGAGATGGACAAGTGGTGCGAGTTTTATGCCAAGGTGATGGGCTTCGCCCAATTGGTATCTTTCGACGACAAGGATATTTCTACGGAATACACCGCCTTGATGAGCAAAGTGATGAGCAACGGCAACGGTCGAATCAAGTTCCCCATCAACGAACCTGCCGACGGCCGCAAGAAGTCGCAGATCGAGGAGTATATCGAATTCTACAATGGCGCGGGCGTTCAGCACATGGCCCTGGCCACGGACAATATTATCGAAACGGTAACGGCCTTGCGGGACAGGGGCATCGAATTCCTGACCGTTCCCCCGAGCTATTATGAGGAGGTGCTGGACCGGGTCGGCGAAATCGACGAGGACTTGGAGCCGCTGAGTAAATTGGGCATCCTCATCGATCGTGACGATGAGGGCTACCTGCTGCAGATTTTTACCAAGCCTATTTTGGACCGCCCGACGATGTTCATCGAGATCATCCAACGAAAGGGCGCCAAATCTTTTGGAAAAGGGAACTTCAAGGCTCTTTTCGAGGCTATCGAGCGGGAGCAGGAATCGCGGGGAACTTTGTAAGACTGAACGCCCTAAGAAAGCGATTGCATGCAGGGCAAATCTTTGGTAAGGTGCACGCAATATGGGGAGCTTCCAACTTTCGCGAAACAGAAGTCGAACCCGACCGTTTCCCACTGGGCGGGCCGTGGCAGATGATTCATATCAATTGCAAGCTCCCTGGTGAATCGGTTCTTAGCCTAAAAGTTTGTTAAGGGTCGAGTTAAAGTAAGTTAAATCGAATTGCCATCCGAAAACTTGCCTTAAATTTGTTGGTGTAAGGGGTGGTTCCCTTACAACTTTAAGTATTGGTTTTTCATAATTTAAAGTTTGGTTGGTTATTTAGGAA
>JBAUIP010000128.1:0-11424 GCA_049683055.1 Pricia sp. | reverse complement strand
AAATTGACTTCAATTCATGGAAACTTCTTCCCAACCAAAGGTCTCTACAATTTCGTGATACACGACTTTTCCGTTGATGATATTCAGTCCTTTTTGAAGGGATGCATCTTGTTCTGTCGCTCTTTCCCATCCCGCATTGGCCAGTTTTAGCACGTAGGGTAGTGTGACGTTAGTAAGCGCCATGGTCGATGTATATGGAACCGCACCGGGCATATTGGCGACGGAGTAGTGAACGATATCGTCGATAATATAGACCGGATCTTCATGGGTGGTCGGTTTGGTGGTCTCTACGCATCCTCCTTGATCAACCGCCACGTCGACAATGACCGTACCGGGCCGCATTTGTTTGAGCATATCCCGTGTGATGAGGTTCGGGGCTTTGGCGCCTTTCAGCAAAACGCCACCAATAATCAGGTCATGCGTTTTTATATGTTTTCTAATGTTGAATTCGTTGGAAAATTCGGTTACCACATGTGGAGGCATTACATCGTTAACATAACGGAGACGTTTCATGTTGATATCCAGAATAGTGACATGGGCTCCAAGTCCTGCGGCCATTTTAGCGGCCTGAATACCGACTACTCCGGCGCCCAGTACCAATACCTTGCCGGGAGCAACACCGGGAACGCCCCCCAGCAACACCCCACGACCTTTTACCGGTTTTTCCAAGTATTTGGCTCCCTGCTGTATTGCCATTCGGCCGGCTACTTCTGACATGGGGGTCAATAGGGGCAAGGTACCTTCTTCATCCTCGACCGTCTCGTAGGCGATGCAGATCGATTTACTCTTGATCATAGCTTTGGTCAAGGGTTCACTGGAAGCAAAATGGAAATAGGT
Organism: Pricia sp.; assembly: GCA_049683055.1. Lineage (GTDB taxonomy): Bacteria > Bacteroidota > Bacteroidia > Flavobacteriales > Flavobacteriaceae > Pricia. Next base: position 10,587 of record JBAUIP010000128.1, on the reverse strand, counting down.
GAAGATAATCTGACCTTCCCGTACCAATGGGTATTCTTGCTGAATGGGTTCCTTGACCTTGACAATCATCTCGGCAGCGGCATACACTTCTTCAATGGTATCCAAAATATGCCCCCCGACTTTTTTATAATCCTTATCAAAAAAACCGCTTCCCTCACCAGCACGGGACTGCACGTAAACGGTGTGCCCGTTTTTGACCAGTTCGAATACTCCTGCGGGAGTCATTCCTACACGGCTTTCGTTGTTCTTTATTTCTTTGGGTACGCCAATTATCATATTATGTGGAATTTGGGGTTCTCCGTAAAGTTGGGGAATTTCCGGCAGGAAAGAAATTTTTTACAGCTGAAATACTTTTATTCTCTTCCATTGTCGCTAGTATTCCTACGAAACCTCCTGTTTTAGACAGCAAGCTAGAGTCCTACTATGACCATATCACCAGCGTTTTCTGCACTTTGTTGTTGAAGCGACAATGGTTTATAATTTAATTTCTTCCCGTATGCGGCAAATTTCAACAGAGTCGTTTTTTACAAAAACAGGAAACCTCGTACCTATTTGTCTTCCGAAGTCTGCGATTGGGTATTGAGTCCCGCGTAGGTGCTGTAATGTCCGGCTGCTTCCGTCTCCTCTTTGGCACTTTTTATCCTTTGAATTAAAATGGGTATAAAGGATAATGCGATAAAGGCGGCCCCGGAGGCTAATAGGATTATAGGGTCGATAAATAATTTGTCGAACGAAAAAATTCCGATGACTAGGATGGTGGAAAAAGGAAGCGAACAGGCCAGGACATTGACCGCAAAGTCGATATCGAAGGTCGGCTTTTTCTGTTCGTCGGTATCCTCCAGGGCACTGACGGCGCTCATGTGCGCAAAGGGCCAGAAGCTACATGCACTTTGTGGGAAAACTACCAGTAAAAGCATAAGTGCAGGGGACAGGGAGGGCCATACAAAGACGAACAGAGCCGACAGTAAAAAAGTAATCCCGGCACGTCGTGATAACAAGGATAGAATAAGACCGAATTCCCCCGATTTTAAACGAACTGCCATCCCGATGAATAATAGTACCAAGGGAGTCATGATCATTTTAAGGTTCAGCACCGTGTTCTGGAGAAAAGTCGGTAAGGATTCGAGGTTCAATCCGAACGCCAATAGAAGTAGGCCGACGATAATAACCATGTTGATAGGCTCGTTAAAAAGTGCCAAGGCCAAATCTTTCAACTTGCTTTTTGACGACGTCTGTATGTTTTTAAGGGCGCGCCGATGATACCAATGCATGGCAAGCATATAAAGTAGGATAAGGACAAAGATTTTATTCCCCACATCGGCCAAGGCGGCTAGGGCCAACGAATCGTCACCAAGATAGACTACAATAAAAGGGAAGCACGATAGGCCTGGTGCCAAGGAGGGCAATAGCATATTGGCCGTTCGTTCTTTGGCTCCCTCCGTCTTGGAAAAGGAGGTGGAAAGTACATATTTTGATGCAAGAAACATGATGAAGTTAAAGGCTAAGGCCAATAAGGGAAAGATTAGTAATGAACTCTCCAACTTAATTTTTAGTAAGGCGACAAAGATGACCGCAGGTAATGCAACGCTAAGAATGACGGTCTTTATGCCCTTTAAATCCTGTTTCGCTATTTTTTTTTGAAGCAGTAACCCGAGGCCGATGACCAAAACGAGTTCCAAAGTGTTCTGGAGGGCGAAATTCATGGAAATTCGAGGTTTAGAGATTAATAAAAACGATTTGTGTCCCCGAGGCGAGGCTCCGGACGATGAATCCCGGAAAAATAATGACGGGAAAAGGAGTTCACCCAATAAGGGCCAGACCAACGGCGTATTGAGGCAAATCGTGCGCTGAAAATCCGGCCCACTGGGCCAACTCAACTTAAACTAGCACTTTCTGAAGGGCGGTGGCGAAAATCTTCATCTCGTCCATCGTGCCCATGCTGACCCGGCACCAGTTCTTGTCCATGATATCGAAGGCACGGACGCCTACTTGCTGCTCGGTCATTTTTTCGAGGAAGGCTTCCCCCTCCATTTCAATGGGAAACAATATAAAACTAGTAGACGAGGGCACATATTCGTAACCCATGTCATCCAGGGTCTTGTACACGAACTCCCGGCATTCCGCATTGAGTTTTCGGGATTTGTCCTGAAATTCCTTGTCATCCATACTGGCAGATGCGGCATATATCGAGGGATAGGTAATGCCCATTCCCCCGCGGGTGATTTCCTGAATCTTGTCCAATGTAGCTTCTTGCGCGACGATGTATCCGACCCGGAGTCCGGCCATGCCGTGAATTTTGGAGAACGTCCGTGCAATGATGACATCCTTGCCCTCGTTAATGAGGGAGACCATACTTTGCTTGGCCCCATCCTCAAGAAAGCCCATATAGGCTTCATCGACGAACACCGGTACTTTTTCGGATACCCTCGAACAGAAGTCGACCAATTCTTTGGCATCGGTCATGCTTCCGGTTGGGTTATTCGGGTTGCAGATATACACCAATTTGGTTTCGGCATCGACGGCCGCTTCCATGGCTTTGAGGTCGTGCGACCAGTCCTCTTTTAACGGGATGGATTTCCAAGAGGCCCCGGTAGCCTCGGCCACGCGGATCAATGACATATAGGATGGGTCGGCGGAAACCACGTTGCCCCCATCGGCGAACATGACCATGGCGGTCTTTTCCAAAAGGTCCGATGAACCTGGGCCCATCATGATGTTCTTGGCATCGACGCCCTCAAGGGTCGCGATTTTATCCATCAGGTCAAATAGTTCCCTCCAGGCGTAGCGATTACCCATGTGGGCGGTTTCCTTGAATGCCTCGATAGCCTTGGGAGAAGGCCCGTATGGATTTTCATTGGCGTTCAGTTTCGCCAACAATTTGGTCTTATCCGGAAAGACGGATGCGTTGTACTCCTTAAAAAATGGACTGTACAAGGTTCTGCCCCGTTTGTCGAATTTTAATTGTGCCCTGGGGGTCTCGCCAAAACTAAGGTTCGGCATAACCAGTGCTCCCGCGGCGGTCAAAGCGCCACGCTTCAACCATGCCCTTCTGTTCAATGTACTCATAGTGCTATGTATTTAAGTTAAAAGTTAAAATGTTCTAGTTCGTATCCACCGGCTCTGCATTGCTGCCAAGATCGCCAGTGGCCACGATGATATCGTCCGATTCGCTGAGGTAAATATTGATATGTGAATCCATTTCGGCAATCGAGCTGTAGTAATCCGCATCGTCGACGATAAAGAATTTGCTGGAAGCGAGTTCGCCGGTATCGCCCGAGACCGAACCCAAGTCGAGTATAATTTCGTTGTCCATACCTACGGCGCCGTCCAAAATAAGAGCAGGATGCTGAAGTCCCGGAACGGTGTTGTATAAGGATATTTGGACCAAGGTCCGGTTCGACCGATCCTGCCAAAAGACGATTCTACCGTTGACATTGGAGCCTTCGGGATCGGTGGAATCGATGGTATAGGCCGTGAAGCGGGTCAGGGTGCCGCCTCCATCCGCAGTTTCCAAAGCGGGTTCCAGCCGATCCTGCTCACAGGAAGCGATCAAGAGGAATGCGAACAGGAAAGAAAGTGATGGTATCGTATTTTTTAGCATGCTTGTATATTTTGACATATCGAATCTGGTTAGAAAGTGAAACTCATCCTTGCAAAGTAATAGGCACCATTGGAACCCTGCTGGTAGTTGGAATACAGATAAAAGCCGCGTTCTTCACTTCTTAGGATATCAGGATATTCGTTAAAAATGTTGTTACCGCCTACGGTGAAGGCAATGTTGTCCGTGGCTTGATAGGTGAGGCCGAGATCAGTCACCCATTGTGCGCCGAAGGTCTGATCCGAAAATCCTACAGAACCGTTGTCTAGTGTACCTTCTGCATTGTCGAGGTCGGTGACCTCTCCGAAGTAACTTCCTCGTAGGAGTCCGGACCATTTTCCCATGCTGTAGGTCAAGGAGCCGATTACAGTGGTGTTGGGCGTTCCGGTTTCGTACTGCCCGATATCGGAACGGTTGACGTACTTTTCGGCCAGTTCTGCCTCGCTAAGCGCTGTATTCAGGTCAGGTACGTTCTTGCCCTCGAAAGTATTTTCGCGAAAAATACCGGAGAGCGTAGCCCCGAACATTCCCTCACCAAGGCGGGTGTTGTAGTTCGCAACGATTTCGATGCCTTGGGTGCTGATGTCACCGCCATTGATCCTAAAGTTAGCAAGACCTTGTCCGATAATTGGCTCCAGAACCGGGGCTTCCGTAGCGTCGAAGACGTCGGTCTCGAAGATACGGTCGCTGATATCGATTTTGTAGGCATCGACGGTAAGTTCCAGCTTACTGAACAGTTTGGTGGTAAAACCGACACTAATGTTCTTTGATTGCTCCTCTTGTAAGTTCTCAATGCCTATGGCCCGTGCCGCCGAACTGTTGTTCGGGTAGAGCGTGCCGTCAAACGGTACCAGCCCTTCGAAAAAAGTGAAGGTGTGCGAATAGTTCAGTTCTTGTAATGAGGGAGCCCTAAACCCCGTACTGTATGAGCCCCTTAGCGCGAAGTTGTCGGTAATCGAATAGCGGGTAGCGACTTTTCCGGTGAAGACACCTCCAAAATCGGAATAGTTTTCGGTACGCAATGCCGCGGCGACCAGCCATGCTTCGGTTACATCAAGTTCCATATCCAGATATCCGGCGGTCACCAGACGGTATTCGTTACTTTCGTTTTCGGGCGCGAAACCCCGAAAACACTGATTGCTGGTGCTGTAATTTTTTACGGGAAACGAGCTTACCCCTCCAAAGGGCAGGACTAAGGGATTTCCATCTTCATCCACTAAGGGTTCGGAATCTAGGCCGTCGAGTGGAAAACCATCGGGACCTATAAGTACTTGATCATCCACGGTAGCGGTAACGAATCCTGCATCGCCATTGGCGTAACTTTCGGGTTGGCCCGCTTCGATGCTATAGTTTTCGATACGAAGTTCCGCCCCGAAGGCGATGTTGAAGCCCGAAAGAAAATCGAATCTTCTGGATAGGTCAAAGTTAGTCGTGTTCTGATAGAAAGTATGCTTGCCCAGATCCATTTCGGTCGGGGAAGCCCCTTGTAAGCTGGCATTGAAAGTGTTGAAGGCATCAAAGCGCATGGAATTCTTACCAAAGGTATTACTGAAGTCAAAATTGAAATCCCCGAGATTGCCTCTTGTTCCGGCCGTAAAACCGATATTGGTCTGATTTGAAAATATCTGCGGCCTAAAGCCGTTGGGATACAGATCATAATTAAAACGGTCCGGTTGGGCGGCCCTTCGGTAGAAACAGCTAAAGCCCTCGGTGTATTTATATCCAACGTCCCCAAAGGCATAAAATTCCGATTCTATGCTTAGAGGGATGGCCATATTGAAACTGATAACTCCCAAACTGGAGGCTGGAATACCCGCAAATGTGGAGAAATCCTTGTTGGTGAGTCCCCTTGCAGCGAGCAGTCCGCTATCGGTACGCAGCTCTTCCGCCAAGCCGACATCCCCCGAAGCCTGTGCCGCGAGCAACTCCGGATTGGTTATAATAATGTTCCCGTTCTTGTCGGTGCGTTCATTATTGAGGTAGGCATCCCCATAAGGAGTGGCGTTGCTGATATTTGGTCGAATCGTGCGTTCCGCTTGGCGATATAGGGCGTTCATATTGAAATAGCCTCCGTTTTCGAAAGCCACCCCGTAATTTCCGGAAAGTTGGTAATTGATGCCGTCTATCTCCGTATCGTCCAATAGCGCCTGATTCTCGGAGCTAAGATCTGAATCGCTCAGGTTGGGCGCCTTGTTCGGAAACCCACCGACGGTAAAATCCCCTGAAAATTTTCCGGTTCCTTGTTTGAGTACCACGTTCATGACTCCCGCAATGGCATCGGAACCATATTGGGCCGCGGCGCCGTCCCGCAATATCTCGACCCGGTCAATGGCACTGGGGGCCAAGAAGCTCATGTCGACCGCATTGGCCGGTGAGCCTGTCTGAGAACCCGCGAGCAATGCCGAAGTGTGACGACGTTTCCCATTGACCAGCACCAACATTTGGTTCGGGGCAAGGCCCCGCAGGGTAGGGGGGTCAACATGGGAGCTGAGATCCCCGCCCTGTGACTTAAAGGCGCTAAACGAGGGGGCCGAGGCGACCAACATATCCGCCAGACCCAGTTGTGGCATATTGATACTTTGGGTGCTGATCTTGATGACATCGACCGGGGCGGTAGTTTCCAGTTTTGTCCTGCCCTGTGCGCGAGAGCCTATTACTATGGTTTCTAAAAGTTGCTCCGCGGCCGGCTCCAGGTTAACATCGATGGTGTTTTGACCGTTGACTGGAATTTCCTTGGACCCAAATCCCAAGGATGAAAATACCAAAATGGCATCCGCTGGGGCATCTATAGTATAGTTTCCATCAAAATCGGTGGTAGCGCCCTTGGTAGTACCTTTAATAATTACATCCGTACCGGGCAGGACTACCCCTTGGTCATCGACGACCGTACCGGTAATCATATTTTCTTGGGCGCGCATCATACAGATGGATGTCAATAAGAAATAAGATAAAACGAGAATTTTCTTCATAAGTACAAGGTTTTGGTTGACACTAAACATTGTCCACTTGTCCGACCTTACATCATCCTATTTCTAGGCGGGCGGTCAAATGTGTTCTAAAGAAAGTTCCGGATACTTTGTCTTGTTACCACCCCATTTTTTAACGGTTTGATAACAGAACAATATTAAGGGTAGTTTCCGTGAAATAAAAATGGGCGGATGCTCTTAGGTGCTGTTTTTAAGCAGTTTACAAGTGATTAAAATGACAAATAATTAGTTTTTCGATTAATATCAATCAAATCGTCAGTTTTTTGTTTTTAGGAAAGCCAATCCTATCGATACATAAGAAATGAGCAGAAAATCATTTTTAATACATCCGAAATCAGACGTTTTGTATATTATATTATAATTATAAAATAGACTTATTTATTACGTAATTATTACCTCTTTTTTTACATCGTTAAATTATTTTTACTGGAACACCGATTTTGGGATACTATAATGAGAATAATTCATTCCAATTTAACCCGAACGAAACCACCCAACAGTTATGCGTGACAGATTAGACGAAGTAGATCATCGAATACTGACCCTTTTATCGGCCGATGCCCAAATGCCTTATACCGAAGTGGCGAAACAGGCAGGAATATCTCCCGGAACGGTACATATGAGAACCCGAAAAATGAAAGATCTCGGTGTCATAAACGGGGCGACCCTAACACTAGACTATAGTAAGATGGGATGGAAGATGACGGTATTTCTAGGAATCTATCTGCGCGAAAGCATGTTATACAAGGTAGTTATCGAAGCGTTGACTCAAGTCCCCGAAGTTGTAAAAATCCATCATTGTAATGGTAAGTATGATATTTTTATCAAACTTCACGCCCGCGATAGCCTGCACTACCGCACGCTGTATCAAGAGGCCATTTTGACCATCGAAGGCATTCGGGGTATCGAATCATTTATGTCCGTAGAGGAAAACATGAGCCGGCACATCGATTTCGGCTCATAATCGCATCGTAACTTCTGCGGTGCACTCCGAGTTGCCCCCGCTCGCTTAAATTTATAAAGCGTTATCCAGTTTGGACAAGGATTAATTATTATTGGAAACACTGATACATCCGTCTGTACCGAATTAGTTCTGAACTTTCGAAAAGGTGGTATTTACCTATAAGTATGTTAAAATCCGTTTTGATCGTAACATTCCCATTATTGGCTCGTCTTTATAGTAACATCATCAATCATTTATTAATCCGGTTCCGAGTATTACCCGACAATCATCGGTTCGGAACCAAAAAACAACAAGTCATGAGAAAACTCAGTGTAGTACTGGTAGCTGCGATGCTACTATCCGCCGGAAACCTAGTAGCCAACGATGTAACAACGGTCGACCCCCTAAAAAGTTTGTCCGCCCAGATCGGGAACCTCCTAAAGGACAACAATTTCAATAGAGATGCCGCGGAACTTACCGCCCAGGTGCGATTTACTTTGAACGACCAACACGAAATCGTCGTTTTATCGGTCGACACCGATGATTCCGTTTTGGAACGTTTCGTCAAGTCGCGTTTGAACTATCGCAAGGTGGAGCTTGATACCTACAAAGAAGGCAAATTGTACACCATTCCTGTTCGGATAGTGTCATAGGTATGCTTAAAGGCGCATGAAAAAACCCGATGCCATTAGTGGTATCGGGTTTTTTGGTTCTAAACGTGTGAAAGTTCCGCGTGTAGATATCCCTTTAAGCCTTTCGTGCGGCAGGTCATGTTTCGGGTGATTATGGATACATCTCACTCGTCTCGATCAGATAGTCGACCGTCGAAATTACTTCCGGTTCTTTGGTTTGTTCTTGTATTTGACCGGGGTTATGTCGGTGTCCATACGTTGGCGTTGTTGCTCCTTAAAGCTCGGTTTTTTGGCGTTGGTTTTTTTCTTGATTGAGGTGTTTTCTGGGATGCCGGATTTTTTCCTGCTATCGGCATTCTTAAGGGTGCTATGTCTTTTTTTATCGTCAGGATTATTGTGGTCCTTGAATCTTTCATCCGTGTTGGGATTTTTCCCAGTATTGGCTTTTTGTCCCGTTCCGGAATTTTTTCTAGTGTCGGATTTACCTCCTTTAGATTTCCAGACCTTTTGGGAAAGCACTTCCCCGGGATGCTTAGGATTTTCCTTTGTCCCGCGTAAATGCAGGACCAGTCCGTTTAGAAAATTACGCAAGACCTGATCTCCACATTCCATAAAATTGGGATGGTCTTCTTTTCTAAAAAAAGCGCCCAGCTCGCTTTTGCCGATATTGAAATCCACCAGTTTTAGGATTTCGATAATTTCATCGTCCCTCAACATCAGGGCAACTCTCAACTTTTTGAAGACATCGTTATTGGTCATAATCCGATTTTTTGGCAAGTTAGGTCAATTTAGGTGAAACCGATTGTCTGACATCGCGAATTTATGGTAATCCGTAGACCCGCAAAATATGGGCGTAAAAATTTATCTAGTCAAGATGCTCATCCGGTTGGGTAAATAGTTGAAAGCAAATTCATTTGGTCGAATAAACTGGAAGTCCGGTACGAAAAAGGATTTTTTTGGGTTATTAAGAATGATATTTGCCTTCAAACCATCATTATGAGCACTTTTAAGGAAAAACTGAGTATTCTATCCGAAATGATTGCTTTTGCGAAGGTGGATGGTACCGTCAGAGAACCTGAATATCATTTTCTTTTAGGGGTAGCCTCCCATTTGGGCGTGGAGCGGGAACGCTTCGAAGCGCTATTCAAGAAAGGGTCCGAACATATTGTTCCGAAATCGGAGGCCGAACGCATCTTGCAGTTCCACCGACTGGTCCTGTTGATGAATGTCGATCAGGTTCAAGAGGATTTCGAAATTGCCAGACTCCACAAAATCGGGTTGGATATGGGCCTTCGACCGACGGCCATTGACCGCGTGCTCTCCGTTATGCATGAATATCCCGATAAAGTAGTGCCGCCCAAAGTGCTGATTGATATTTTTAAGACGCATTATAATTAGGTGAGGGATTTCTTCGCAGAATCCTAATTGAAGTCGAGTCATCGTTGAGGTCGAGTCATCTTTGAAGCCGAGGTGTAGTTAAAGCCGTATCGACATTGGTTTTTACTACCAATCTTCCTCATGATTCTGCCAGTAAGCCCATTCCCTACACTCCTGTCTAACAACAAAATTCTGTCAGTATGGAAGGAGAAAATAGCAATTCACCTTTTAAAAAGTCATAATAACTGACAAAAAGGCATGTATCATTGTATCAAACATGTCAAAAAGGCACACATTTGTCAATGGTACATGGTTTGTTCTATCCTCACCGAACTGGAAGTTTAACCATAAAATATAAAATCATGAATACCATAAGAAGAAGCAATTTGGTTTTTCCATCGCTTATGAACGAAATTTTCAAGCCCGATTGGTTCGGGGGAATGGAAAACAACAACGGAGGCCTTCCGGCGGTGAACATCAAAGAAAACGAAACTGGTTTTGAACTGGAATTGGCTGTACCAGGAAGAAAAAAAGAGGATTTCAACATTGAAATTGATAAGGATGTCCTGACCATTTCTTCCGAAATCAAGCACGATAAGGAAACCGAAGAAGAAAATTACACTCGAAAGGAATTCGGATTTTCATCTTTTAAGCGAGCGTTCAGCCTACCGGAAACCATCGACAGCGAAAAAATCGATGCGAATTATGAGGATGGGCTTTTGAAGTTTGTACTTCCGAAAAAAGAGGAAGCCTTACCCAAGCCAAGACGAATGATTGAGTTGTCGTAAGCTTAAGTAAAATTTTATGTAGTCCCTATCCGACTGGATAGGATTTCATAATGGTTGGTTAGTTGGTTAGTTAGGGAAAGCGTCTTGAGATATCAGGGCGCTTTTCTTTTGGATTGGCACGACCCGAATTTTTTTTTATCAATTATAAGGGGTATGTCGGAAGCAAGATAAACAAATCGGAGCAGGGGCAGATGAAGGTCATAAACTTCGATGTGAAAACAAAAATTATATTCAATTTTCAGCAAGAAATAGAATTTAGACC
>JBAUIP010000127.1:0-15315 GCA_049683055.1 Pricia sp. | reverse complement strand
TGCGGCCTACTTTCTACTTTTGATGGTCAGTTCCTGTTTCACCTCGCGCAACAGCAGCGACGACTCCTTTTTTACGGGGGACCGTGAGTCGCCCTGGTTTTTGGTCGCCTTCGGGATGGTCGGGGCGGGACTTTCGGGCGTGACCTTTGTCTCCGTGCCGGGCATGGTGGGCAACAACTATTTATTTTTCTTCCAGTTCGTGCTGGGCAACGCGGTCGGTTATCTCTTTATCACCTTTGTGTTGGTACCTTTATATTACAGGTTGCGGTTGGTGTCCATTTATTCGTATCTCGAAGAACGCTTCGGACGGTATACCTACAAGACCGGCTCCCTAATTTTCTTGGTTTCCCAATCCTTTGGCGCGGCCTTGCGTTTGTTGCTCGCGGCCAAAATCCTTCAGTTCGCCTTTTTTGAGCGAGTGGGTATTCCCTTTTTTGTCACGGTGATTATCATCTTGCTGTTGGTCTGGTTCTACACCAATAAAACCGGCATCAAGACCATTGTCTGGACGGATACCATGCAGACGCTGTTTTTGATTACTGGGGCGGTCGTGACCATTTATAGCATTACGCAATCGCTCGATCTGTCACTGGCCGGTTCGATCCAAGCGGTTACGGAACACGAATATTTTCAGGTGTTTAATTGGGATGCACAATCCGGGAATAATTTTTTCAAACAGTTTATCGCGGGGATATTGATTGCCATCGCCATGATGGGATTGGACCAGAACATGATGCAAAAGACATTGACCTGCAAGAATTTATGGGATGCCCAAAAGAACACCCTTACCTACAGCATGATATTGGCGGCGACGCAGTTTTTGTTTTTGGGTCTTGGCGTTCTACTGTATATCTATGCGGAAAACCAGGGCATCACGCTGCCCGTTGGCCCAGAAGGACAGTTTTTGGATACGGACACCCTCTTCCCCGAACTGGCCCTGAACCACTTGGGATTATTTGCGGGAGTCAGTTTTTTACTTGGTATCATTGCCGCGTCCTTTTCGAGTGTGGACTCGGCCCTGACCGCCCTGACCACATCGTTTACCTACGATTTTTTGGATGTATCCAGAAAGACCGGAAAAGAAAAGAAACGCTATAAAAATTGGGTGCTCGTCGGATTTTCGGTGGTGGTTTTCGCCATCATCATGGCCTTTTCCCAAAGTCGAGGCGATGTGATTTCCCTTATTTTTACGGTGGCTGGATACACTTACGGTCCGCTATTGGGACTGTTTCTTTTCGGGATGTTCACTACTATCGAGACCAAAGACCGGTTCGTTCCCTTGGTCTGTATCGCCGCCCCCCTGCTCACCTACGCCCTAAGCTGGTACAGCACGGCGGAATTGAATTTTAACTTCGGATTTATTAGCATCGCGGTCAACGGCCTGCTGACAATTTTAGGATTGTTGTTGCTTCGGAGAAAGGTAGAGAATGTCAGTGCGCGATAGCGGTAAGCGGAGCGTTTTACCTACCTAAGCTCGAGGCGTTGATAGTTGAAGTTGACGGAGGCAATTCCAACGCTTGGTATCAAATCAAAATTGACCGGTGCCCAACAGTACCAAAGTACAAGCAACCTCTACCTCTATCCCATTTTTTTTGAGTATGTCATACAACTCAGGATTCTCCGTACCGGGATTGAAGATGACCCGCTCGGGTTGCAGCCGTAATATTTCGTCGGTGTATTCGGATTGATGCCTCGCACCGACATACAAGGTTATGGTATGGATGTTCTCAAAATCATCGAAGTCCGTTTTAATGGGAACCCCTCTGATTTCGCCGTCCCGCAAACCGAAGGCTTCCGTTTCAATGTCGTTGTCCACCAAGCGGTTCACTGCTAAATTGCTATAACGGCTGGGCTTCAACGACGCTCCCAGCACCAGTGTCTTTTTCATTTTTGATTTCACTTTAGGAATTTACGAGTGACCCATAACAGACCTAGGGTCTTGAACCAATATTTTCCATACTCCTTTTCTCACCAACGTATTATGGCACTTCCCCAGGTAAACCCGCTTCCGAAGGCGGCGAGCACCACCAAATCCCCATCCTTGACCTTGCCGGCCTCATGGGCCTCAGTCAGCGCAATGGGAATAGAGGCGGCCGTGGTATTTCCATATTTCATAATGTTATTGAATACTTGGTCATCGCGCAATTCGAATTTCTTTTGGATGAACTGCGAAATTCGAAGGTTCGCCTGATGTGGCACCAAAAGGTCGATATCGGCCGGGGAAAGTCCATTCGTCTTCAGTCCTTCCATAATAACTTCACTGAAACGCACCACCGCGTTCTTAAAAACAAACTGACCGTTCATATAAGGATAATAAGATTCATCCTCATCATCATCGTCCTCAATAATATCGGTGACCCAACGCTTGCCCATTCCGGGTGCGATAAGCGAAAGTTCTTCGGCATGTTGTCCCTCGGAATGCAGGTGGGTCGATAGGATGCCCTTGCCGGCATTTTCTTCGCGGGATACCACCGCGGCCCCGGCACCATCCCCGAAAATAACGGATACTGCACGTCCTCGCGTGGTCATATCCAGTCCGTGGGAATGCAGCTCCGAGCCGATAACTAGAATATTCTTGTACATCCCACTCTTGATGTACTGATCGGCCACCGACAGGGCGTAGATAAAACCGGAACATTGGTTCCGTACGTCGAGCGCTCCGACCGTTTTAATCCCCAAATCACGCTGTACGAGCACCCCTGGACCGGGAAAATAGTAATCCGGACTGAGCGTGGCGAAAACGATAAAATCAATATCATCCTTATCGATTCCCGCTTTTTCAATGGCGATTTTGGCGGCTTTTACTCCCATGGACGTCGTGGTATCCTCGCCCTTGATGACGTGCCGGCGCTCTTTGATGCCCGTGCGTTCCTGGATCCATTCGTCGTTGGTATCCATAATTTTGGAAAGGTCATCATTGGTGACCACATTATCCGGTACGAAATGTCCGAGTCCCGTTATTTTTGAATTGTACATGCGATTAGTTTGAGATTTTGACAGGATTTAAAACTACGAATAAAATAAAAATAGATGTCAAAAATTAAGGATAATTCCGAATTGGAAAAAACGTCCCCGATCTTTGCAAAATCTGCGGTATCCATTAACTGCATTTGTAGAAAATATCGCACCACCAACCTACCGGCGGGATATATCCTTTTTAACATCCTGTTACCCTTCAAAAACATCCTATTTTCAGTAAATTGTCCTTCAGAAGCACATCCAACGTATCCTAAAACACAGCACCATGAAAAAATTACTCCCGTTTGCCCTGACCCTATTCGTATTCCTTGGATTTTCCCAAGAAAACCTGGACTATCAAAAACCACCGGAAGCCATAGCCGAATTAATCGATGCGCCCCTTGCGCCATCCGTCCGCATCAGCGACGATGGGAAATATATGGTGCTGCTCGGACGGGATTACTACAAGACCATCGCCGAGCTGTCGGAAAACGAACTCCGCTTGGCCGGGCTGCGCATCAATCCCAAAACCAATATCGGAAGTCGGACCAATTATTATAACGACATCAAAATCAAACAGCCCGAGGATAAAAAGGAACAGGCAATCAGCGGAATGCCCGAAAATGCGAGGCTGGCCAATTTCAACTGGTCTCCCGACCAGAGCAAAATGGCGTTCACCAATACGACCGACGAAGGGGTGGAGGTCTGGGTACTGGACCTGGATAACGCATCGGCCAAGAAAATAACGGAGGCCAACGTGAACGCTAACATGGGCGATACGGTCAATTGGTTCAAGGATGGGAAATCCCTATTGGTAAAAATGCTGCCCGAGGACCGGAAGGAGCTGATCGACCCCGATGAAGCTGTCCCGACCGGACCGACCATTTCGACCAACGACGGTAAAAAAGCACAGAACCGCACTTATCAAGACCTTCTCAGTAATCCAAACGACGAATTCAATTTTGAACAGCTCGTCCGTTCGGAACTTTTTCGGGTGGACCTCGAGGGCAACAAAAGCCCGTGGAAGGAGGCCGATATGTACCAATCCGTCAGCGTATCCCCCGACGGACAATACGTGATGGTGACCACGATCAACCGTCCTTTTTCGTATTTGGTGCCTTTTTATCGGTTTCCATCCACCACGACCATCTATAATAAGGACGGCAGCCTAGTGCATCAACTTTTGGAAGTGCCCCTGATCGAAGACCTGCCCAAGGGCTTTATGGCGGAACGAACCGGAATGCGCGATGTGACATGGCGCAACGACCGGCCATCCACCCTAATCTATGCGGAAGTCCTCGACGGCGGTGACCCGGAAAACGAGGTAGAATATAGGGATGAAATTTTTCAGATGGAAGCCCCTTTTGACGGAGAAGGCAAAAGCATCCTCAAGACAAAAAATCGGTTCCGCTACATTCAATGGGGTACTGATCAGCTTGCCGTCGCTTATGATTATTGGTGGAACGACCGCAATACCAAGACCTATGTCTTCGACCCGTCCGACGCCTCAAAGGAACCGCAGATCTTAACGGACCGGAACTATCAGGATGTCTATAGCGATCCCGGAAGCTTTGCGACCGAAAGAAATGAGTACGGCATGACGGTATTGGCCCTTGAAAAGGGAAAAACCGCCTATTTACTGGGCGAAGGATACACCGAAAACGGACAGTTTCCGTTCGTGGATAAAATCAATCTGGAAACCACCAAAAAATCCCGGCAGTACGAATCCGAATTACAGGACAAAAAAGAGCAGCTTTTGGAATACGATATCGAAAAGGATCAGCTGCTGGTGCAAATGGAATCCAAAATAGAGTATCCCAATTACTATTATAAAAGTCTAAAGGGGAAAAAGGCGCCGGAACAGCTTACCTTTTTTGAAAATCCCTTTAAAAGTATAGAAGATGTGCATAAGGAGGTCATAACCTATAAAAGGGACGACGGGCTGGAACTGACCGGTACGCTGCTGCTGCCCGTGGGCTACGACAAATCCTCGAAAGAGAAAAAGCCTATGATTTTGTGGGCCTATCCGAGGGAGTATAAAGATAAGAACAGTGCTTCCCAGAATACGCAGAACCCCAACGAGTTCACCTATCCGTATTGGGGCTCTCCCATCTTTTGGGTCTCCCAAGGTTATGTGGTGCTTGACGATGCGGCTTTTCCCATCATCGGTGAAGACGACGAGCAGCCCAACGACACCTTTAGGGAACAGCTGGTGGCCAATGCCAAAGCGGCCATCGATGCGGTCGACGAGCTGGGCTATATCGATAGGGACCGGGTGGCAGTCGGCGGACATAGCTACGGGGCGTTTATGGTGGCCAACCTCCTCGCCCACTCCGATCTGTTCGCGGCCGGCATCGCCAGAAGCGGAGCGTACAACCGCACCCTGACCCCATTCGGATTTCAAAGTGAGGAACGCTATTATTGGGAGGCCCCGGAGGTTTATAATTCCATGTCGCCCTTTATGCATGCGGATAAAATGAAGACTCCCCTACTATTGATCCACGGGGGAGCGGACAATAATTCCGGCACCTACCCCATGCAAAGCGAGCGGTATTTCAATGCCCTAAAAGGTTTGGGCGCGACGGTACGGTTGGTGATGCTGCCGAAAGAAAGCCATGGATATCGGGCGAAAGAAAGTATTCTGCACCTACTTTGGGAGCAGGACCAGTGGTTGGACAAATATGTGAAGAACAAAGGGGAAACCTCAGAAAACGCGTCGGGTTCGGAGTAGATACCACATGGATATCCTTCGATAACTACCTGAAACCCCTTCTAAATCGAATCTGATTTTTACTGTTTTTGGAATTGTTTGTCAGTCAGTAGTTCTTGATTGATTATCAATGGCTGTAAGTCATTACTGACCAAAATTCCCAGTCATTGATTCAATATATTGTGGCCAGACAAAATTCCCGTTTAATCCAAATATTTCTTGAAGCTGTCGACCTCAACGGTCGCCTTCAAATCGTGAAGTAGATTGTAGAGACCGAAAAAAGTACGGCTCATATACAGAAAATGTTCCGAGCCCCGATTGTTATTGACTCGTCTGATTTCAGGGTCTTTGGAAAGGCGCTGGCCTAGGTCGTTGATACCGTCCCAAAACTCTTCGGAGCCGAAATTGAAATGAGTATCGTTGAACGGGGAGGAAAATAGCGTAAACATCTCCTTAAATAGGTTCTTTAAAAACTTCACTTCCTTGGCGGAGTCATTAGGACCTAACATTTCAAGCTCGGTCAACTTTGCCGTGAAAACGGTATCGTTTTCGATATTCTCCTTGACCGCTAACTCAAAATAAGGGTTATAGAATGCCTCGGGAATCACCTTGATACAGCCAAAATCAATCGCAATCAATTTTTCTTCGGCGCTTACCAAAAAGTTACCGGGGTGTGGATCGGCATGTACCTTGCGCAAGCCGTGAATCTGGTACATATAAAAATCCCACAGGGTCTGCCCTAATCGATCGCCTAATTCTTGAGGGAAATCCGTTTTAGTAAATTCACTTAGGTGTTGCCCGTGCATCCAGTCCATTGTAATGATGCGCTCACTGGACAGCTCTTCGTAGTATTTCGGAAATTCCAAATTGGGGATTTCGCTACATTTCTCGGTGATTTCCCTACTCGGGTTCAGTTCGAGAATGTAATTGGTCTCCTCGATCAGTTTGGTCTCGATTTCCTTGAAATATTTGTCCGAGTCTTTTCCCTGAAGGTTAAACATTCTGATGGCGATGGGCTTGACCAATGCCAGGTCGCTGCCAATGCTCTCGGCCACGCCAGGATACTGGATTTTTACTGCCAGTTCCTTCCCATCCTTAGTAGCTTTGTGTACCTGACCAATGCTGGCAGCGTTGATGGAATCGCGCTCGAAACTGTCAAAAATTTCCTCAGGATATTGGTCGAGATACTTTTTAAAGGTCTTGCGGACCAAAGGAGCGGACAAAGGAGGTACTGAAAACTGTGACAGTGAAAATTTCTCAACGTAGGCCGTCGGAAGCAGGTTTTTTTCCATGCTCAGCATCTGTGCCACTTTCAGCGCACTACCCTTAAGGCTTTTTAGACCATCGTAAATATCCCCTGCATTGTCCTCATCCAATTGATCGCGGCTCAATTCGGGATTGGCCAATTTTTTCCCATAGTATTTAAGGTAGTTGCCTCCAATTTTGGCACCGGTCTTGACCAGCTTGCTGGCTCGTTCAATTTTTCCGGTGGGTATTTTGTCGAGGGATTTCATTTTACGAGTTCAAGTTCAATTGCCAATTCGAGTTCAATGACAAGTTAGAGTTCAATGGTAAGTTCGAGTTCAATGGCAAGTTCAAGCCAACGCGTGATTGACTCACGATAATCAGGCAAAGGTTTCTTTGTACAAAAACTTCCCCAAATCGATTATGTTTTCCAAAGGAGTATTGTCAAAAACATCAAAGATAGTATTGATGGATTTTTCGATGACGATATCCGTCTTTTCAAAGCCGGGAGAGCCGTCGTTCATCCAAAATTTCAGGGTAAACAAAAATTGGAGCCATGCCCCTTCGGAGAATAGGGCAGGATTGTGTTGGGTAATCTTCAGTTGCTTGTCCGCATTTCCGTCATCAATCAAATCGGTCGCGAACGTCTTGATGTGTCGGCGGAGACCCTTCAATTGCTTCATGTTTTTCAGCATCCCTTCATGCTCCCGCAACGCAAAAAGAACGTAGCTTCGATTCAGGGTAAGCATCTCGAAAAAAGTATAGAAAAAGGTGAGCATTTTTTCCTTATTGGAAAAACTCTCGTACTCCTTATTCTTCAGCAATAGGCTTTCCGTATTTGTGTAGAACTTATTCCATATCGCTTCCTGTATGCCTTTTACCGAACCGAAGAACTCATAAAAATCCGATTCCTCGATATTGTTGGTCTTGCAAAATTTATAAATCGATTTAGGCACCCTTTCATGCTCGAGCACGTAATCCATATACATCGAGATGATATCGTCTTCCGTAATTTTCTTCTTTGTTTTTGTCTTTGCAGCCATAGTAGTTATCCTTTTTCTATTTTCTAAATATCGGAAAAAAACAGTTTTTAAAAGTAAGGTATACCCTGTGCAATCTGTGTTAACGGATTAACAAATATATGTTCCCAACAAAAACGTGCCCCCAAGTGAGGACACGTTTTCAAACAACCTAACCAATAAATAATCAAAACATGATTATGTCAAAAATTCTTTCTCATAGCATTTTCCTTCCATAATCACTTCAAAGATAAATAAATGTTTAATGATTACAACAATCTATTAAACAAAATAAATGTTAAAGTTGAATAGGATGTTTAGAATGGATGGATTTTACCGATAGGATGCAGAATATGCCAGTTTGTCATTTTAATAGGATATGGTATTTTTTTTGACCATTAGAGGAAGGAGCGCATCATTTAACAGGATGCCGCTCACGAGCGATTCAATTTCTAAGAACAAATCAATAAAAGTCTAATCAGATTCCCACCAAAGTTTGTGACGAATGCAGGCAAATGATGGGAATGATAAACAAACAATTCTATTCATGGCAACAGGAAAAATCAATGTTTCGGTGGAAAATATCTTTCCGCTTATCAAGAAATTCTTATACAGCGACCACGAAATCTTTTTACGGGAGCTGATATCGAACGCAACGGATGCGACCCTCAAACTAAAACACCTTACCTCTATCGGCGAGGCTAAGGTGGAATACGGCGACCCGGTCATAGAGGTTAAAGTCGATAAAGAGGGAAAGAAACTCCACATTATTGATAAGGGTATCGGAATGACCGAGGAAGAAGTCAAAAAATATATCAATGACATCGCCTTTTCCGGAGCGGAAGAATTTTTGAACAAATACGAGGATGGTGCCAAAGATTCCGGCATCATCGGCCATTTCGGACTCGGCTTTTATTCCGCCTTTATGGTAGCCTCCAAGGTGGAAATTCTCACCAAAAGCTACAAAGAAGATGCCGAGCCGGTACATTGGAGCTGCGACGGCTCGCCCAAGTTCACCCTGAAAAAAGGGAAAAAGGACACCCGCGGTACGGAAATCATCTTACATATCGCCGAGGACTCCACCGAATTTTTGGAGGAAAACCGTATCAGTGAACTCCTACGCAAGTACAACAAGTTCATGCCGATTCCCATCAAATTCGGTACAAAGACAGAAACACTTCCCAAACCCGAGGATGCTAAAGAAGACGAGCCGGCACCGACCAAGGAAGTCGACAACATCATCAACAATCCCAATCCCGCGTGGACGAAACAGCCTACCGAACTAGAGGATAAGGACTATAAGGAATTCTATCGCGAACTCTACCCCATGCAGTTCGAGGAGCCTTTATTCCACATCCATTTAAACGTGGACTATCCTTTTAACTTAACGGGAATTTTATACTTCCCTAAATTGACCAACGACCTGAACGTCCAAAAAGATAGGATACAACTTTATCAGAACCAGGTTTTCGTAACAGATAATGTCGAGGGTATCGTTCCCGAATTCCTCACCATGCTACGTGGTGTTATTGATTCGCCGGACATCCCATTGAACGTATCTCGTTCTTACCTACAAGCCGATGGCGCGGTCAAGAAAATATCCTCCTACATTACCCGTAAGGTAGCCGACAAACTGAATTCCCTCTTCAAGGACAACCGCGAGGATTTTGAGAAAAAGTGGAACGACATTAAAATCGTCATCGAATACGGAATGCTCTCCGAGGACAAATTCTTCGAAAAAGCGGACAAATTTGCATTGTATCCTACCGTTGATGGGAAATATTTTACGTTCGAAGAGCTACAGGATAAAATCAAAGGCAATCAGACGGATAAGGATGACAAATTGGTCGTGCTTTACGCCTCCGACAAGGTAGAACAGCACAGCTACATTGAAACGGCCAAGGCCAAAGGCTACGAAGTGCTGCTAATGGATTCTCCCATTATCGGCCACTTGATGCAAAAGCTGGAGACTTCGAAGGAAAAAGTATCCTTCGCTCGTGTCGATTCCGATCCGTTGGACAAATTGATCAAAAAAGAGGATACGGCCATCAGCAAACTCTCCGACGAGGAAAAGGAGAAACTAAAGACCAATCTCGAGGAGGTCATCGAAAACAAAAGCTACACCGTACAGCTCGAAGCGATGGACAGCGACGCCGCCCCGTTCATTATCACCGAGCCGGAGTTTATGCGCCGCATGAAAGAAATGCAGCAGACCGGCGGCGGAGGCATTATGGGCATGGGCAGCATGCCGGAAATGTACAACCTCATCGTCAACACGAACCACGAACTTGTCAGCGAAATTCTCAACACCAAGACCGCCAAAAAGCGGGAGCGTTTGATTCATCAGTCCATCGATTTGGCCCGGCTTTCGAAAGGACTGCTCAAAGGTGAGGAGCTCACAAACTTTGTGAAGCGTAGTTATGAGATGGTGAAATAACTATTTTCTTCGTATGAGAATTCTGCCCTTGCCAATCGTCTTTTGTTAGACGCCCGTTCGCAGAACAAACTGGTAACAGAATGTAGTTTACTTATAATTAAAAGACCGCTCCGGTAAACGGAGCGGTTTTTTTCTGCCGAGTTTTCAATCTCGAAAGTTATCACCTTCGTTTGTCAACTTTAACATTTCTACAACTTCTATTTTCGCCGTAGTCTCAATTCCATTCACCTTGTCGACAACCGGTACACCATCAAATTTAACACACTACGAACCAGTAGATTGCATACCTTTGATAGGTAATTTCTAAACCAAACATATACCTATGAAACCCAATCTTACCCTATTATTTTTTGTGCTTTGGACTGCTTCTTATTTGTCGGCCCAAAATGACCTTCCCATTAAAATTGACGACACCGAAATTAAACCGCTACGGCAATTGCTGGATAGTTCTTTGCAAGTCCGGTTTGAACGGGAACTCGATTCGCGGCCCAACTGGAAGAACCTGATTGCGCAAAAGAAAATGGCGGTTGGTATCGTGGACCTTAGCGACCCGAAAATGCCTCGATTTGCCAGAGTCAATGGTAGCCATATGATGTATGCGGC
Organism: Pricia sp.; assembly: GCA_049683055.1. Classification (GTDB taxonomy): domain Bacteria; phylum Bacteroidota; class Bacteroidia; order Flavobacteriales; family Flavobacteriaceae; genus Pricia. The sequence continues at coordinate 4,343 of JBAUIP010000127.1, read as the reverse complement.
CAGCCTTCCTAAAATTGCAATCCTATTGGCGGCGACCGATGCCATTGACAAAGGTGAACTCAAAGAGACCCCCGAAGTCAAAAAGGATATGCGCTTAATGATTAGCAAATCGAACAACCAAGCCGCGACCCGAATGATCGACCGTATCGGCTATGCAAAACTGGAGGCCGTGATGACCGACCCGAAATACGATTTCTACGACGAAGAGAAAGGCGGGGGATTATGGGTCGGCAAACGCTACGGCGGTGGGGGCACTACCAATCGCGAACCCCTAAAACATTTGAGCCATGCCGCCTCGGTGACCCAAGTGTGCCGGTTTTACTACCTTCTCGCCAATGGAAAACTGGTCAACGAAGAGCGTTCCGAAGCGATGTTGGCAGCCCTTGAGAATCCCGAACTGCACCATAAATTCGTGAATACCTTAGATAAGATTGCGCCCGACGCCCGACTGTTTCGTAAATCAGGCTCTTGGCGTACCTACCACTCCGATTCCGTTTTGGTATGGGGGCAGGACCCGAACCGGCGTTACATTATCGTTGCCTTAATCGATGACGCCGATGGGGAGCAGATTATTAGGGACTTGGTGCGCCCGGTGGAAAAGGTCTTAAAAAAAGACGTTTCTTTCGCAACAAACTAGGGCTTTTTCTAGTTTATAGATAAATCGCCACCGCCACCAAAACTTCATGCTCCGCAATCTAGTCCAGAAAACATTCGACGTCCGCCAAGGGGAATTTCGGGTTGCCCTGTACATGTTGTCCTATATTTTCTTGGTCATTGCGGTATTGATGATCATCAAACCGACCATCAATGCCCTGTTCCTTTCGGACCTTGGTGTCGAACAATTGCCGTTCGCCTTTTTGGCAGTCGCCGCCACGGCCATTGGAAGTTCCTTTTTTTACTCCCGAGCCCTAGCTCGATTTCCCCTGAACCGGATTATCAAGACCACGATTTTCGTATCCGCGGTTATTTTGATTGGTTTTGGAATGCTTCTGAAGCTCAACGCATTGAGCGGCTGGCTGCTGTATTTCTTCTATGTTTGGGTGGCTATCTACGCGGTGCTCTCTGCTTCGCAGTTCTGGGTGCTGGCGAATTTGGTCTATAGCGTCAGGGAAGCCAAACGGCTCTTCGGATTTATTGGTTCCGGTGCTATTATGGGCGGAATTTTTGGGGGATATCTTACCTCACTGCTCGTACCGTTAATCGGCAATGATAACCTGATATTTCTGGCCGCCCTGCTACTATTGGGCTGCGTTCCGTTGTTGCGCAACATTTGGAAGTCCGGCATCGAGAAGCAAGGGAAGCAAAAACGTCCGAAAAAAAAGGTCGACAACTCAGAGAAACCTTTTCCGCTGATTCTTAAAACGAAACATCTGACCTATATGGCAGGCATCGTTTCCGTGAGCGTTCTAGTGGCCAAATTGGTGGATTACCTTTTCAGCGATTTTGCCGTGTCGGCCATTCCAGACCCCGAGGAACTCACGGCTTTCTTCGCTTTTTGGTTCTCGACCTTCAACCTACTTTCCCTGGGTGTTCAACTGTTTTTTACCCATCGCATCGTAGGCATCTGGGGCGTCGGTTTTTCGCTGCTGCTTTTACCCATCGGCATTTTCGGGGGCAGTCTTTTCTTTTTGATGCTTCCCGAACTATCCGCTGTCATTGTCATCAAGGCGATGGACGGGGTGCTGAAACAATCGGTGAATAAAAGTGCGACGGAGCTTTTGGCCCTTCCGCTTCCCTTTGAGCTCAAGAACAAGACTAAATCCTTTATCGATGTGGTGGTGGATAGCATCGCCACGGGTATCGCCGGGTTCCTGTTGATTTTTGTGGTACGTGGACTGGATTTGCCATCCTTTTATATTGCGGTCATCATCCTAGTACTGGTAGGTCTTTGGATGTTCTTTATCCTACAAGTACGGAGGGAATATTACAAAACTTTCCGTAGGAATTTAGAAAAATTGACCCAAAGGGAGGAGACGCTTCCCCATCCTACCATCAAAAAAATATCCGTAGTAAAAGGGATGCGCAACGTTTTCGCGAGCGGTACCGAAGAACAAATCCTATTTATGCTGTCCAAACTGATGGAAATCAACGACCGGCGTTTTGAAAAGGATGTCGAACGGTTATTGGAACATCCATCGACGAAAATCCGCACCGCAGCGATCCGGAACCTGTATTTTATGAACACCTCATCCATGGTATCCAATATAAACCCGCTGTTGTGCACTGATGACGAGGCATTGACCCTGGCCACTTTGGAGTATCTACTTCTACATTCCGCCAAGGACAGCGCGCCGGTTTACGATAGGTATTTAGACCATGCAAACTCCCGGATTGCCAATGCCGCACTGTATTGCCTAGCCCGGGAGACCCGCAACAATGAGGTGTTGATGGAGGCGTATGGACTCAGAAAACGTATTCAGGAAAAAATCGATACTATTACCGACAATCCGCAGGACACCGATCGGTTGAAGTCCTTATTGAAAACGATCGGGGCCGCCAATATTACGGAATTCATCCCGGTCATTGCAAAGCATTTTAGGCACGATGACGAGCAGGTCGTCGATACCGCCATTTTCGCCGCCGGCCTTAGTCGGAACGATGAATTTATTCCTGCTATGCTTGAATTGTTGCCTTCGAAAAAATACCGAATACAGGCCATAGATGCCCTGCACGCTTACGGTCCGAAAATGATACCTATTCTCACGAACATTGCCTCGGAGAGGTTGGTACCCCTTGCCTCCTGCCGTTTTATTCCGGCGGCCTTGCAGCGCTTTCCATCCCAGGAAACGGTGCGTTGCCTGTTCCGTTTGATGGAGGATGCAGACCTATCGGTTCGATTGGAAAGTATCCGGGCCTTGAGCGAAATCCGCAAAAACTATCCCCAATTGAAGTTCGACAAATACAAGGTTGTCGCGCTGCTGCTCGAAGAATGCAAACTGTACCACCGCACCCTTTCGGCCATGCACTCGCAGATTATCATTGCCTTCCGCAACCGGAGCAAATCCAAAAAGGAAATCGATCAAAATGAAAGGGATGCCCGTGCCAGTCTTCTGGAATTGCTGGAGCGCCGATTGGATGCCGGCCTGGAGCGTATTTTTAAGTTATTGGGACTCCGTTTCGCCCAAAAGGATATCGAGATTGCCTATCAAGGCCTATTGAGCGATAAACAGGAAGCCCGTACGCACTCCATCGAATTTTTGGACAATCTATTGACCGGCGACCTAAAGCAGGCCTTATTGCCCATCATCGAGGAATCTGCGCTGGATTTTTCCTCGGAAGAATCGCTCCAAAAAATCAGGCAAAAGGTTCCGACCGAAATGGAGTGCTTTGAATTATTGCTCAATGGTAACGACCTCAAGCTAAAATTGGCCGTGCTTTATCTGATTAAGCACCAGAAAGATGATTCGTACGTGCCGCTTGTCATGAAATTCGTCAAACATGACGACCTTAAACTTCGGACGTTTGCCAACGAAGCTTGGGAGGCGATTTTGCAGGGAAAATAATATTTTATAGTTGTTGTAGTCATTGTGAGGACGCCTCATCTGCGAGGATAAAAACGACTACATTTTAACGATATAATTCTTACTCTTTCCGAATCAACTTATCGATACTCCCAGCCAGATACATGTGGTCACTGGCAGAATTCTTACGGAGCACATTGGTCATCAACACCACCATATACCTACAGTTGTTAGGATGCTCGACAATCGCGACGGAGTTCATGTAGTTGATGACATTTCCCATATACTTCCCACACTCCTCACCCTTGCTGCGGTCGCATTTGTAAAGACTGCCAGATTTGAAATAGACCGCGGCCTCCTTCAGCGCTGGGGACTGTGCATATCTGATTCGTTTATCCGTCATGTACATGAGGCGCTTCATCTCTAGGCTGCTTTCTTTATCAATTACATTGCCCTGTTCCAATTGCACCAAAAACTTCATCAATCCGAGCGGAGTACCAATACTGCCGCCCTTATCCCCGACATAGGTATTGGCGCCACGGGTGAAAAAGCTTCCCAAACGCCATTCGTCGGCGGTGATGCCCAAATCCCGTAGCGGGAGGTTGACCACATCATTGCCCAGATCGGTCAGTTCTTTCTTTGGGGTGGTCTTAAAATATTCCGCCGCCTGTTCTTCGGTCAGTTCGGGATACTCCTCGCCAAAAGCGGCCATCAGCAGCACCTCGCGCCAAACAATACTCGCAGCGCCATTGTTACTTACGGAAAGCATATGGTCGGCCCATTCAAAAAGCGAAAAAACGTCGCTGGCGACTACCTGCCGTTTTACCAAAGTGTTTTTTTCGATATTGTAAATGGGAATGGTATGCTCGTCGGTGAGCCCCC
>JBAUIP010000126.1:0-10229 GCA_049683055.1 Pricia sp. | reverse complement strand
CTTCTACGTTAGCGGCCGCTGCCATATCGATGCTCCATTTGAGTTTTTCCAGTCCCGCATTCCTGATTTTGGCATCCGGGCTCGCGAGATGTTCTTCTGGGGATAAGCTTGCCACTGCGGTCACGCCCATCCCGATATCGGAAAAGTGCCTGCCCAATCGTGCAAAATGTGATTCGTCGCCTTCCCCTAGCATCAATTCGATGCCGTCGTAGCCGATTTCCTTCAACGCATCTACAATGGGAAAATGTTTTTCGGTCACGTGGTTCGTCCAAAGCAATAGATTCATTCCGATTTTCATGGCTGGGGATGATTTTTAGTTAGAAGGATGCTTATGTTATTCTTTATTACTCTCGTGCCGGAGGACATTTCGAATATACAAAAAGGAGGGATTATTTTTTCGTTTTCGTTTTTTGGAATAATCTGTATATTTAAGGATGCTTAGAAAACAAGGGAAATTTTCTATATTTTTCCTATTTCGAACGTCTATTTTTTGAAAAACACGCGATAGAAACCTCAAAATAACAGCATATGCCCAACAATAATTTTCCAAAGCTACATAATGCTTCATGGCCGGGAGTGGTGGGAAAAGGTCCCGATTCCGAACCGCCAATCGATATTGATACCATGATCGAGCTGACCGCGAACGCCGAAGTCGATGGGACAAAGTTCGATGGTATCAATCTTTTCGCGGCCGACCCACATCTGGATATCGATGCCGACGACGATGCCCTCAAAAAAATGGCGGACAAGGTGACCTCTAAAAATCTGGACATCGGTAGTCTCGTAGCTCCCATTTGGGATGTTACCGGAGGCGGTTCGGCCATGGGTTCCGCCGAGGAGCGGAAAAAATTTATTACCCAAGTGCGAAAGTCCTGTGAAATCGGACAGAAACTTCGCGAATTGGGCGTTCGGCCCTATGGAGTGGTGCGTATCGATTCATCGGTAGATCCGAAAAGCTGGGCTGCGAATCCCTCGAAAAACACGGAACTGATTGTCCAGACCTTCCAAGAAGCCTGCGATGTGGCCGCCGATTATGGAGAATCTCTCGCCGCGGAAGGTGAAATCTGTTGGGGCGGTATGCACGGCTGGAAAACCATGGTCAACACTTTGGAAGCCGTGGATCGGCCGAATATCGGTTTCCAGGCCGATATGGCGCATACCTTATTATATCTTTTGGGATACAACAAACCCGATGAGCGTATTCTACCTCAGGACTACGACTGGAATGACCGGAAAATACTGACTAAGGGACTGGAAGAGCTCACCGCGGCCCTTCGCCCTTGGACCATCGATTTCCACGTCGCCCAGAACGATGGCACCGTTTTCGGCTCCGGCTCCCATGATAAAACGGGAAGGCACTGCCTCGCCGATGACCCCAACGGTAAATTGAACATCGCCGAGGATGCCGGCCACTGGCTCCGCGACGAAAAAGGTAACCTGACCAAAAAATTCAGGCACATCTGTTGGGACGGTTGTATGTTTCCAAATGAGGTCATGATGAAGCCCAAGACTTGGAACGATATTTTGGGAGCTATGATCGAGGTGCGGGAAAGGCACGGTTGGTACGAGGCCGAGTGAAGGGTTGACGGCTTCATTCGCCCTGAAAGTTTTTTAGGGGATTCGGCCCAAAGACCTGCATTGTCAAATTATCTAATCCAGAATATAGAACACAGATGAGCGATAAAAAAGAACTGCGCATCGGCCTAGTCGGCTACGGTTTTATGGGCCGTACCCATTCCAACGCCTATAAAAGAGTGCCCGATTTCTTTCCCGATTTGAAATACCGTCCCGTACTGAAAGCGGTCTGCGCCAGGAGCGAGGACCGGGTCAAGGAATTTGCCGAACAATGGGGCTATGAATCCATTGAAACGGACTGGAAGAAACTGGTGTCCCGCGACGATATTGACGCCATTGATATTTGCACCCCAAACCACATGCATGCCGACATCGCCATCGCGGCGGCCGAAGCGGGAAAAATGGTGCTCTGTGAGAAACCCTTGGCCCGAACCGTCGCCGAGGCCCAGCCCATGGTTGACGCCATCGAAAAGGCAGGAGTCGCCAACACGGTATACTACAACTATCGAAGGATACCCGCCGTAACCTTGGCCAAACAGCTGATCGACGCCGGTAAACTGGGAAAAATCTTCCACTATCGCGCCAACTTTTTACAGGATTGGACTATCAGTCCCGAACTGCCCCAAGGTGGCGAGGGCCTCTGGCGATTGGACAGTGCTACCGCCGGCTCCGGGGTAACCGGCGATCTTTTGGCCCATTGCATCGATACCGCCATGTGGCTAAACGGGGGCATTAAAGACGTATCCGCAATGACGGAGACCTTTATCAAGGAAAGAGTACACTCCGAATCCGGCGAAAAGAAGAAAGTGACCATCGATGACGCCTGCATTTTTCATTGCCATTTCGATAATGCGTCGTTGGGAGTGTTCGAATCCACCCGCTACGCTCGGGGACACAAAGCCCTGTACACTTTTGAGATCAACGGCGAACACGCCTCCATCAAATGGGATTTGCACGACCTATCCCGACTCGAATACTTCGACCATCGCGACGAGTCCATCGAACGCGGATGGCGTTCCATCCACGTGACCGATAGCGACCAACCCTATATGGACAAGTGGTGGGTACCGGGCCTATCCATCGGTTACGAGCACAGTTTCGTGCACCAGATAGCTGATTTTCTAAAAGCTTTGGAGGAAGGAAAACCTTGTTCCCCCACGTTTAAGGAAGCCCAAGAAACCCAAAAAGTCTGCGAGGCCGTGTTGGAATCGGCGGAGTCGCGGAGTTGGAAGGATACCGGGGTGGAGTGGGAGTAGTTCTGGTTACCGGGTTCTGGGTTTGGAGTTTTTGATGTATTTGAAGAGTCTAAAGTCTAGACGCTAGCGTCCAGAATTAAGAGGATACGAGATAGTATACCGCGCAATAATTAGTATATACCATAATTAAAATATGAGTGAAAATTTGAAAGGCTTCTGCCTTCAGGGCAAACAAAGAATTTATCCCGGCAAAGACGAACCCCTGACCACCAACACTGCGGTGGTCGATATGGAAATCCCAGAGCTTAATGAGGGCGAGATTCTAGCGAAGACCCTTTACACGGGAATCTGCGGATCGGACAACAGCGCCACGCTCGGCAAGCCCAATTTCGATTGGGTAGAACGCCCCCGAATTATTGGCCACGAGTTCAGCGCCGAGATTACCGAACTGGGCCCGGGCGACCACGGCGACCTCAAAGTGGGCGACCGATTTACGCCCTTGGCCATGCTCGGCTGCCAAGAAGAGGACTGTCCCGCCTGCAGCGTGGCGAAATGGAACCTGTGTCCTCAAAAACAGATTATCGGCTTCCATAGAAACGGCGGTTTCGGACAACAGGTCGTGCTGGAATCCGATCGGGTCGTTCCTCTGATGGAGGGACTCACCCCGCAACAGGGAGCTTTGGTCGAGCCATTATCCGTTGTTGTCAATGCCCTTCACAACAAGTGCAACATTAAGCCTGGCGACGATGTGGTGGTCACCGGATGTGGTATCATCGGGCTTATGTCCGCCGAACTGGCCAAGGCCGCAGGAGCTAGGGTAATGGTGACAGGAATCGCCCAAGACCGCGATATCCGACTGAAAAAAGCGGGGGAACAGGGCTTTATCACCGTTGAGGTATCCCCCGAAAACACGCTTAGCCAACAGCTGAAACAAGGTATCAAAGATGCCAATGGAATTCCTTTCGGAACCCACGGCCAGGTCGACCTGCTGATTGAATGTTCAGGCGTTCCCCAAGTGCTGACCGAGGCAGTTTCCATCGCCAGGCCGGAGGGAGATATCTGTGTCATCGCCACCTATCCGAAAGAGGTGTCCATCAACGCGACCCACCTCACCCGGACCTCTTTGAACATGCGCGGCTCGATGGGGTCTTGCCGAGCGGATTATATGGTCGCCCAGAAACTGCTGGCAACCGGCGTTTTTCCGTCCGAAGCCTACATTGATACCTATGATTTTGAGGATATCACCCAGGCCTTTGAGGATTCGATTACCGCGAAGAATGTCAAGGCTGTGGTTAAAATGAACTAATAAGTTGGTAAGAAACCCAAATTCCAAATCGAGAAATCTCAAGCTAAAAAACCCCAAATAAGAAAATCTAACATCTAGAAATGCACAAAATATTTATCACAGGTGGCACCGGATGCATCGGCTCCGTCACCATCCATAAATTACTGCAATCGCCGGAGGTCGAAAAAATCACCATCGCCAGCCGATCGAACAACACCGAACACCTTAAACTTTGGCTCGGCGAAGACCTCGACGAACGGCTGGAATTCGTAACCTTGGATGTATCCGATTATAAGGATATTGACAAGGAATTGCAACGTATCAACCCCACCCACATCTTACATTTGGGGGCCCTGCAAAGTCCCGATTGCTCCAACGATCACATCTATGGGATGCAGGTCAATTTGGGGGGTACCATGGCCCTGTTCGATGCCGCGGAAAAACTGTCGAACCTCGAACGCTTCGTTTTCGCCAGCTCCGCCGCGGTCTATGGGATGCGCGCCATGTACGACGAACCCGGTATCGAGGAGGATGCCCAACTCGCCCCGCCTAATCACTACGGTATTTGGAAGCTAGCCGGAGAACATGTCGCCCGGCTTTTCCACCACAGTACCAAGGTGTCCACCGTATGCTTGCGCCTAAATACCACTTACGGTAAAGGGCGGGATAAAGGCAAGACCTCCGCTCCGACCAACGCCTTGAAGTCCATCGCCATGGGTGCGGTACAAAAGGAAACCATGCCCTTCGCCATGCCCTATCAAGGCCGGGAGAACTATCATTTTGTGGAAGATGTCGGGGCCCATTTTGCGGCCTGTACCTTGCAATCCTTCGAAGGTTTTGGGGCCTTCAACATCCAAGGAAAAACCATCGCCATCGACGAATTCCTAAGCATCGCCGAGCAACAGGCCGAAGCATTGGGAATGGGAGATTTTGTCGACCTATCGGTACAAAAAAATGCTTCCCCGGCCTTGTTCGTCTGCGACCTCAGTCATGAAAAAATAGGAAATTCGTTCAAGGATTTACCGTTGACACCCATCGAGGAAGGCATCCGGAAATCGCTGCAGGAATTCAAGAAAATGGCAGAAGCGGAAACGCTGGAATATTCAAAACCGGGCTCATGAAGACAATCGGAATCGGATTTATAGGAGCCGGCGATATCGCCGACCTACACGCTGAGGCCGTCATCGGACTCCCCGGAGCCGAACTAATCGGACTCTGGAACCGCACTCCCGAAAAAGGGGAAGCCAAAGCCAAGGAATTCGGATGCAAGACCTATCCATCCGTCGAGAAATTGCTTCAAGACCAGAAAATCGATGCCGTTTTCGTACTCACCAATATGGAAACGCACTGCGAATACACCATCCAAGCTGCCGAGGCAGGTAAACACGTGCTGGTCGAAAAACCGACGGCATCCTCCACAGCGGAATTGGAGAAAATGCAGCAGGCTATCGACCAGGTCGGGGTACACTGCATGCCGGTACACAATTATATCTATGAGCCGGGCATCGAGAGGGCGAAATCCATGATCGAGAACGGAAGCTTGGGCCAGGTTACCCAGTTCTACATGATGTACAACATCCGCCATGCGCATGAGGTTCGGGCACGATACCCCGGGGTTATCCAACAGATATTGACGCACCATAGTTACACGATGCTCTATTTGGCGGGGGCGCCGCAAAAGGTATCCTGTTTAAAATACACGTCCGATCCGACCTTGGCACCGCAGGAAAATGTAGCGATGGCGAACATCCAAATGAAAAACGGTTCGCTATCCCATCTCTGCGCCAATTTTGCGAACGACGATTATGCCGGCGACCCGTGGACCTGCATTATCAAGGTCTTTGGCACTGAGGGGAGCACCCGCTACAGCTACCGCGATTTCGTTGTCAACAAGGCCAACGGTCCGCATTCTCAAACCTTCCAATGCTATCCGGAGTCCATTCGCAACACCGCGGTCCATTTTATCGATAGGGTCATCCGAAACGGCGAGGCGCCCCTATCGAGTCTTGCCGATGCCGTGACCTGCCAGCGGATTATCGAGGCCTGTGAGAAATCGGAAGCCGAGGGAATTCACGTTGTGCTCTAAAAAGCCTTGGCAGAATATAATAGGAGATTGAAGATATAAGTGTTGAAAGTTATATCCGGACGTCTTATTTTACAGTTTTAGGTTCCAAATCAAAACCTGAATGTAGCTCGAAAGGCCTGAAATAGTTTAGTTCGAAGGTATAAAAGAGGGAGATATGAAAAGCGGCTTAAAGTTTTTTGGAGGATTAATGGTTTTGATATTGGCCATTCTTTCCGGTTGTACCGATGAGGCGCAGCATAAAATCGAAGTGCAGCCCGATGACCATATCGTACTGATCGGAAATAATTTGGCCTCCCGAATGATGGACTTCGGTCATTTCGAGACCGAAATGCATTTACGTTATCCCAAGGACTCCCTGTTTATCAGAAATATGGGCGACGGAGGAAACACGCCCGGTTTCCGCCCCCATTCCTCACGAGATTCTCCTTGGGCGTTCCCCGGGGCCGAAAAATTTCAGGAGGAGTATGCCAATAAATCCGGAAGTATCGGCCAGTTTCCAACGGAAGACGAATGGCTAACCGATCTGGGCGCCGATATCATTATCGCCTTCTTTGGATATAGCGAGTCCTTTGAAGGTGAAGCAGGATTACAGATTTATAAGGATGAGCTACACGCTTTTATAGAACATACCAAAAGCCAAAAATACAACGGAGAATCGCCCCCGGAACTGGTACTGGTTTCGCCAATAGCCTTTGAGGATTTATCGGACGAAATGGATTTGCCGGACGGTACGGAGGAAAACAAAAACCTCAAAATGTATGCGGAGGCCATGGCAGAGGTGGCCGCCCGGGATAGTGTCCTATTTGTGGATGCTTTCGAACCTTCTAAGAAATGGATGGATTCCGAACATCAAGCCATTACGGCGGACGGCTTCCAGCTCAATGATGTCGGATACCAAAAGTTCACCAAGCTGTTGGCCGACGCTGTTTTTGGCGAAAAGGATGGGGTAGCGGACGCTAACCGGGAGATGGTGCATAAGAAAGTGTTGGACAAGAACTGGTACTGGCACAACGATTTTAAGATTCCCAATGGGGTGCATGCCTATGGGCGACGGTACAATCCCTTTGGACCCGATAATTATCCTTATGAAATCGAAAAAATCCACCAGATGACCGCCAATCGCGATACGGCAATTTGGAACGCGGCCGCAGGCAAATCCACCGACTTGGCCGCGATGGACGCGAAGACCAGGGAACTTCCCCCGGTGGAGACGAACTATACCGAGGTCGACGGCTCTGGAAATCCGAAATACCTCTACGGGCAAGAGGCCCTTGATGCCATCGATGTTCCGAAGGGATACCGACTCGAGTTGTTTGCATCCGAGGAAGAATTCGAGGATCTCGCCAACCCCGTTCAACTATCCTTCGACAACAAGGGAAGGCTTTGGGTAGGCGTTATGCCGAGCTATCCCCACTACAAACCCGGCGACGGTAAACCGAACGATAAGCTGCTTATCCTCGAGGACACCGATAACGATGGGAAAGCGGACAAGCAGACCATTTTCGCCGATAGCCTGAACCTGACCATTGGCTTTGAATTTGCACCGGAAGGGGTCTACGTTTCCCAAGCTCCTCATTTGGTGTTACTGAAGGATACCGATGGCGATGACCATGCCGACACCAAGGAAATTTTGTTGAGCGGTTTTGACGATCATGATACCCACCACGCCATCAGTGCGTTTACGGCAGACCCTTCGGGAGCTATCTACATGGGCGAGGGCGTATTTTTGCATACCAATGTCGAAACGGCCTACGGAACCGTTCGCGCTACCAATGGTGGATTTTACCGGTACAACCCCCAACGGCATCAGATGGAGCGTACGGCACAGCTGCCGATTCCCAATCCATGGGGAATCGCCTTCGACGATTGGGGGCAACCCTTTTTCGCGCATACCTCCGGGCCTGATGTCACTTGGATGATGCCCGGAACCATTCTGCCGCGCTACGGCCAATCGAATCCCTTACCCCAGAACATCATAGAGGAGGCGCATCGGGTCCGGCCCACATCTGGACTGGAATTCGTATCGAGCCGTCATTTTCCCGATGAGGTGCAGGGCGATATGCTGATCAACAATACCATTGGCTTTTTGGGTACCAAGCAGCACGTGGTCTCGGATGACCCGGAATCTTCAGGCTATTCGAGCCGACACCGGCTTGATTTGATGACCTCCAGCGATACCAATTTCCGGCCCGTCGATATGGAATTTGCCCCTGATGGTTCGCTATATTTCGTCGATTGGCACAACGTACTGATCGGCCATATGCAACATAATGCCCGTGACCCACTCCGTGATCATGTTCATGGTAGGATCTACCGAATGACCTATCCCTCAAAACCTCTGGTCGAACCGGCAAAAATTGACGGAGCCCCTGTCGCCACCTTATTGGATAACCTGAAACTCCCCGAATACCGGAGCCGATATCGCACCCGTCGCGAACTCAGGGGCAGGGATGCGGAAAAGGTACTTTCGGAACTTAGAACATGGGTTTCCGGATTGGACGGTTCCGACCCGCGGTACGAACACCACTTACTGGAAGCCCTTTGGGTGACTTGGGGCCTGAACCAAGTCGATACGGAACTTCTGGTCCAAGTATTGAACTCCGATGATTTTAGGGCGCGGGCCGCGGCCGTAAAAGTGCTGCGATACGCCGGCCACCAGATTCCCGAACAGACCGATTTGCTCATGGCTGCCGCGAAAGACGAAAATCCCCGTGTCCGTTTGGAAGCCCTAGTCGCCGCCTCCTGGCTGGACGAGAAAACCGGAGTGCCCATAGTGGAGGCAGCGGGTGAAATGCCAATGGACGATTGGATGCAAAAGCCTTACGAAGCGGCATTGGCCCACTTGCAGGGTCTGAATCTTGGTGAGGATGAGTCGGGCAAAACAAAGACCGACCTTGAGGGAACCGCCAAAGAGCTTTTTGTAATGGGCGAGGAAATCTACCATCGCGAGGGCTATTGCGTAACCTGCCACCAACCGGACGGACTCGGTCTGAGCGCCTCCCAATTTCCGCCCCTGGCGAACCAAAAATGGGTTACAGGAAGTAAGGAACGCCTTATAAAATTGACCATCAAAGGCTTGATGGGGCCTTTGGAACTTGAGAATAAATCCTACCCCGGCCAAGTGCCGATGACCCCTTTCGGCGGTATGTTGGACGATACCGAAATCGCTTCGGTCCTGACTTTCGTAAGGAATACCTTTGGAAATAAGGCCGACCCGATCACCCCTGAAAAAGTCAAGGAAGTTCGTGACGCTATCGCGGATAAAGAAGGATTTTATTCCCCGGCGGAACTATTAGAGGCGCATCCGATGGAGTGAGGTCGTTCAAACTAATATGCTAAGAGCTACTCATGAAACTCCCGATGAATAAAGCCGGTAACAACCAATGTACAACGTACTCCGTTGCGCTGGATACTAATTTTGCTGTGAAACTTACCTTTCTTGGTTTCAAACACCTTATTTCAAATGCTATACCTTGCCACTAAGGGTAACTTACTGTTTCTTGGAAACCAATCCCTTGGTAAACTCGTTCAGCGTCTCCACCTTCTCCTCAAAATCGCCTTTAATGGTCTTGCGGTATTCATTGAGGTTCTTGACGAGATCGTCGATATTTTCGGGAATGACATCCTCAAAAAATTGACGAAGACGCTTGGCCGTGGTAGGTGATTTGCCATTAGTAGAAATAGCAACTTTTACGTTGCCCTTGGTCACGATACCGCCCATATAGAAATCGCAAAAAGGCGGATTATCGGCCACGTTCACCAAAATGCTTTGCGCTCGGCAATCGTGGTACACCTGCTCGTTCACGGCGGGTATATCGGTAGTGGCAATGACAATATGTTTTCCGTTCAGGTACTCCGGCGAGTAGGTGTCATCGTGCATGGCGATTCCGAAATTTGCGGCAAGGGCGACGGTTTCTTCCCGGTACATCGGGGACACCATTTCCACCTTCGCATCCGGACTCGATTTCAGCAGAAAGGTCAGTTTTTCCAAGGCCACGTTGCCACCGCCTACAATCAGAACATTCAGTTGGGAGACCTTTAAAAAGATGGGATATAGTTGATTGCGCTCCATTCCGTGTTATATTTT